>WRBG01000001.1 GCA_009784635.1 Bacteroidales bacterium
CACCTATGAAGTGGCCTCCGTCCGGTTTATTGAACCCCTTGAAAAAGAGCTTCCCGAACCGGAAGAAGATACGGAAATGCCCGACCCTTCTCCATCTGAACCGCTTGCCGCTCCGGAACCGGAGCCGGTTGTGCCGGAACCTGTTGCGTCTGAATCCGTTGTACCAAAGCCTGTTGTGTCGGAGCCTATCGTGCCGAAACCCGAACCCGAACCCGAACCGGAGCCCGCTCCTCCTCCCCGACCCTTTGACCCCTATAACCCCACCCTGTTCTAAGCATGCTGGTCTTCCTCATCGGCTTTATGGGTTCCGGCAAAACCACCTTGGGCAGGGCCTTAGCCGCCCAACTCAATGGGCATTTCGTAGACTTGGACCGTGAAATCGAGGACTACAGCGGCTGTAGCGTCTCCGAACTGTTCAAGCGCACAGAAGAACCCGGATTCCGCAAGGTGGAACAACAGGTATTACACAACACAGTCCGGCGACTCCAAGACCCAAGCCAAGTCATGCAAGACGGAGTCATCGCCTGCGGCGGCGGCACCCCCTGCTTTAGGCACAACCTCTCATTCATGAAAGCCAATGGTTTTGTAATCTATTTAGAAGTAAGCCCCGAAATCCTCTGTGAACGCCTTCTCCTCTGCCCCGAGCGCATCCGCCCCATGATTCCCACCCGCAATCCGGAACAACTATTGATATTTATCCGCGACCTGTTAGGCCGGCGCCGCCCCATTTACGAGGCCGCGCACTGGAAGTGTTAGCCTTTACACTATCACTTCTCTCACCCTAATATCTTTAACCCTCAATTGAATATTGGCAATCCCGCGGTAGTAGTTCTCTGCCACGGAATAGCAAATATCTACCGGATTGCCGCCCTGCATATAGGCAAAGTGTTCGGACTGGTGAAAGGCAATGGCCGAGATGGGACGATACGGCTCGTCTTCTTGAATCAATTCTAATTTAAGGTGGCCGCCTTCTGAACCTACCAATCGGCCGTTTCCGTTGTCGTAGACGTTTTCGGTAATAAATACCGGAGACATATTGCCGGGGCCAAAGGGCTGGAACTGTTTGAGCAGTCTAAAAAACTTAGGAGTAATCTGCTTAAAATCAAGGAAGGTATCTATGTTAACCAAGGGGGTCAATATTTCTTCGGTTACTTTTTCGGCCACAATCCCTTCAAAACGCACTTTGAAGATGGGCAGGTGTTCCTCTTTCATGGTCAAGCCGGCGGCGTACATATGCCCCCCAAAGTTTTCCAGCAGGTCGGAACAGGCTTCTATCGCCTCGTAAAGGTCAAAGCCGGGAATACTTCTTGCAGAACCGGTTACAAAACCGTTGGACTGGGTCAGCACAATCGTGGGGCGATAATAAGTCTCTACCAATCGGGAAGCCACAATACCCACCACCCCTTTATGCCAATTGGGATTGTACACCACGGTAGCTTTGGTGGTACTAAAGTCAAAGGCCTCCCTAACCATAAGGATGGCTTCTTGGGTAATCTCGCGGTCAATACTTTTGCGGTCGTTGTTGTGGGTGTTGATGGTGGCGCCTATTTGCAGGGCTTCTTCGTCTGTTGAAGAGGTCAGCAGATCTACGGCCATTTTTCCGGACTCCATCCGTCCGGCGGCATTAATCCGGGGGCCAATCTTAAATACAATGTCGTCTATGGAAATCTGGTGCTTTTCCAATCCCGAAAGTTTAATCACCGACAAAAGTCCTTTTCGGGGGGATTCGTTGAGTTGCTTAAGTCCAAAATGGGCCAGCACCCTGTTTTCTCCGGTAATGGAAACCAAATCGGAAGCAATACTCACCGCCAAGAGGTCCAACAAGGGTACTAATTCCGAAAAGGGAATGCTCCGGTGCATGCAAAACGCCTGTAATAACTTAAATCCCACGCCACAACCCGACAAATCGTCAAAAGGATAATGGCAATCGCTCCGTTTGGGGTCTAATACCGCCACGGCATTGGGCAGGCAGTCGTCGGGCAGGTGGTGGTCGCAAATAATAAAATCAATCCCCCGGTCTTTGGCATACTTGACTTTTTCTCTGGCCTTAATTCCGCAGTCGAGGGCAATAATCAAACTGACTCCCTGCTCTTTAGCCTCATCAATCCCTATATAGGAAATCCCATAACCCTCTATATACCGGTCCGGAATATAATAGGACAGATGGGAACTAAAACTCCGGAGAAACGAGTAAATCAAGGCCACAGCCGTGGTTCCGTCCACATCGTAATCGCCGTATATCAAGATTTTTTCTTCCTGCTGCAAGGCCCTGTCCAAACGCGCCACCGCCAAATCCATATCCTTCATCAGAAAAGGGTCGTGCAGGGATTCCAACTGGGGACGGAAAAAATTCTTGGCTTCTGTAAAAGTCTTAACGCCACGTTGTACCAGCAGGTTGGCCAAAGACTGGTCAATCCCCAACTCGGCGGCTAACTGCCGCACCAGCGCGGGGTTGCCCGGCTCTTTAACTATCCACTTTTTATCCAGCATCGCAAATATAATCCTGCGAAGATAAGGAAATATATCGAAAATCACCTATATTTGTATTAATTTTGTACGATTATTGCTACGCACCTTATGACAGAACACAGCGAACAGGAACAAATCAGGAGAGATTCTCTTAGGCAACTTCAAGAAATGGGCATTGACCCCTATCCCGCCGCCGCTTACGAAATAACAGCTAACAGTCTGGAAATTAAGAAAAATTATAGTCCGGACTTAGGAAATTATCAGCATGTTTCCATAGCGGGGCGGATTATGTCGCGCCGCATCATGGGCGCCGCCGCCTTTATGGAATTGCAGGACGATGTGGGACGTATTCAAGTATATGTAAAGCGGGACGATATCTGTCCGGAAGAAGACAAGAGTTTTTACAACATTGTGTTCAAAAAACTGCTCGACATCGGCGATATTGTGGGCGTGCAGGGATTTGCATTTATTACCCAAACCGGAGCATATTCCATCCACGCCAAAACCTTGACGATTCTATGTAAATCGCTTAGGGTGTTGCCCATCGTAAAAGAAAAAGAAGGACAATTGTACGACGCCTTTACCGACCCCGAACAACGCTACCGCATGCGTTATGTAGACTTGATTGTTAATCCGCATGTAAGGGATGTGTTTGTACAGCGCTGCATGATTATCAACACCATGCGCAATTTCTTCAACGAGCGGGGATACTTGGAGGTAGAGACCCCCATTTTGCAATCCATTCCCGGAGGAGCCTCGGCCCGGCCCTTTATTACCCACCACAACGCGCTCGACATCCCGCTCTACATGCGTATTGCCAACGAATTATATTTAAAGCGTCTGATTGTGGGCGGATTTCCGGGCGTTTACGAGTTTGCCAAAGATTTTCGCAACGAAGGCATGGACCGTACCCATAATCCCGAATTTACCGTACTTGAAATCTATGTAGCCTACAAGGATTATTTTTGGATGATGAACTTTGTAGAAGAAATGCTCGAACAAGTGGCCATTGCCTTGCACCAACAGACTAAAGTGCGGCTGGGCGAACATGAAATCGACTTTAAAGCCCCCTACCGTCGCCTCCCCATGCTCGAAGCCATCAAGGAATATGCAGGGGTAGACGTGGCGGGCATGGACGAAGAAGCCCTTAAAGCCACCTGCCAAAAACTTCGGATTCCCATCAACAAAACCATGGGGACAGGCAAGTTGATAGACGCCATTTTTGGGGCGTACTGCGAGAAGCATTTGATTCAGCCCACCTTCATTACCGACTATCCCAAAGAAACCTCCCCTTTAACCAAACAGCACCGCCACAACCCCAATTTGACCGAGCGGTTTGAGCTTTTTGTCAACGGCAAAGAATTGGCCAACGCCTACAGCGAACTCAACGACCCCATAGACCAGTTGGAGCGTTTTAACGAACAACTCAAGCTCAAGGAAAAAGGGGACGACGAAGCCATGTACATAGATATGGACTTTGTGCGGGCCTTGGAATACGGTATGCCCCCCACTTCGGGTATGGGTATAGGAATTGACCGGCTTACCATGTTCATGACCAATTCTCCTTCGATTCAAGATGTGCTGCTTTTCCCCCAAATGCGTCCCGAATCCGAGGGCTAAATATCAAAAAACACACCCATGCCTCCTTTTATAGAGTCGGCAAAAAATCCATGGATTAAAGACGTCTTGACGCTCATGGAAAAGCCCAAAGAGCGAAGGGACAGACAATTGTTTGTGGTAGAGGGGGCAAGGGAAGTCTCCGCGGCATTGGCAAACGGCTTCAAGCTCCAAACGCTCTATTATTTGCCGCAATTGATTCCCGACCCCTGCCGGCAATTTAAACTGCCTGAAGAATCTCCCTGCCGGCCCGTCTCGTTGGCCGTCTACAAAAAAATAGCCTACCGCGAAGGTACAGAGGGAGTAGTGGCCGTCATGCACCAAAAAAATATGCAGTTAGACCAACTCAGACTGCCAGACAATCCTTTGATTCTGATAACGGAAGCCATTGAAAAACCCGGAAACATGGGCGCCATGCTCCGAACCGCAGACGCGGCGCAGGTAGACGCCGTTTTTGTGTGTCATTCGCTGTGCGACCCCTACAATCCCAACCTAATCAGAGCCAGCTTGGGGGCGGTTTTTACCCGCCAAATAGTCGCCTGCAGTGCAGAGGAAGCCATTGCGTGGCTCCGGCAAAACCATATTACCCTCTACGCCGCCACGCTAAAGGACGCCGTTCCATACCACAGTCAAGACTATCGAGCCGGATGCGCCATTGCGGTTGGCTCCGAAGCCTGCGGCCTCAGTCCCGTTTGGCCCAAAGCTGCCAAGGCCTGCATCCATATTCCCATGAAAGGTTCCATAGATTCGCTTAATGTGTCGGTATCGGCTGCCATTTTGGTGTTTGAAGCCATCAAGCAAAGAACATCGGATACATGAAAAACAATAAAGCCGTCAAACACTTTGGCCTTTGCGGCCATCCGATTGCCCACAGCCTAAGTCCCCGTCTTTTTGAAGCAGCCTACCCCAAAGACGGCTTTAGTTACGAAATAATTCCGGCCTCCACTCCGGCGGAAGCCCTGCGCTTGTTTGTGGAGGGAGGATTTATGGGCATGAATGTTACGGCCCCTTTTAAAACATCCATACTCCCCTTAGTCCACCGGCAGACACAGGAATGTGCTGCCATTGGCGCCTGTAACTTGATTTTGAAAGAAGGAGACCTGCTGGTAGCCCATAATACGGACTACTTGGGCGTTGCCCACAGCATAGACGAAGCTAACGCGCAGGTACAAGGCGCCTTATGCCTGCTGCTGGGAGCCGGAGGGGCGGCCAAAGCCGCCGCATACGCCTTACTGAAGGCCGGAGCCTTGTTGCTTTGGGCCAATCGAACCTCGGCACATATCCCAAACTTCTTTCTCGACCGGCCCATCACCCCTCTGCCTCTTGCTCAAATCGGACATCATCTTCCCCAATCCAACCTCATCCTAAACACCTTGCCCCTATCCCTTCCCAATACCCAAATCCTTAGGTTTCATCCCTCCCAAACCGTCTTTGACGCCTCCTACGCCGCCCGTCCCTTGGAGCAACCTGCCACCAAAGCCGGCGCCAAATACATTGGGGGAGAACGCTGGTTGCTGCATCAAGCTGTTCCTTCTTTTGAAGCCATGACCGGCATTTGCCCCAACTTAGCCGACATGGAGCAGGTAATTCAAAATTTATTCCTATCTTAGCCGAAAATAATACAAACGAATTATGACGCTTAATAAAGTGATGCTCATAGGTAATGTGGGCAAAGATCCCGAGCCGCGCCACTTGGAGAGCGGCGCCATGCTGGTAACGCTGACCTTGGCCACTACCGAACGCTTTAAAGACCGCAACGGAGAGGTCAAAGAGCAAACCGAGTGGCACAATGTGGTTTGCTGGCGCAGCGTGGCCGAAATTGCGGAAAAATACGTGCGTAAAGGCTCACAGATATATATAGAAGGCCGGTTACGCAGTCGAAGCTGGGAAGACCAGAACGGCCAAAAGCGTTACGTTACCGAGATTGTAGCCGACACCCTCCGCCTGCTCGGACGCAAGTCGGGTCAGTCCCCGGACGGCCATAACGCCCCTCAAGTATCCTCCACAAAGCCCGTTCCGACCGACCCTTTGGAAGGCATAGGCGCTCCTTTAGATGACCTGCCCTTTTAACCATCCGTCATCCGTTAATACGTTTTAGAGTCTTAAAAATATGAAAGTTGATGTAATCCTTGGCCTCCAATGGGGCGACGAAGGAAAGGGAAAAATTGTGGATGTATTGGCCCCGAAATATCCGGTGGTCGCCCGTTTTCAAGGCGGACCCAACGCCGGCCATTCCCTGCAGTTCGGAAATCAAAAATTTGTACTGCACACGGTTCCGTCGGGCATATTCCACCATGGAACCAAGAACATTATCGGCAACGGCGTGGTCATAGACCCCTTGATTTTTGCCAAAGAAATAGAGGGTTTGGAGCAATTAGGCGTACCCGCAACCGAACGCATCAGCATAGCCCAAAAAGCCCATTTAATTCTTCCCTCCCACCGGATTATTGACGCCGCCACCGAGGCCTCCAAAGGCAAACAAAAAATCGGGTCAACCCTTAAAGGAATAGGTCCGGCATATGTGGATAAAGCCGGACGCAACGGCCTTCGCGTAGGCGACATTCTTTCTCCTTCCTTTTTAGAAAAATACACCTACCTAAAAAGCAAGCATCTCGAATTTCTCCAATCATTTGATTACGAATATAACATAGAGGATTACGAAGCTCAATGGTTTAAGGGAATCGAAAACCTAAAGCGGTTCGAGCTTATTGACGGAGCCTTTGTAGTCAACAACTACCTCCAAAACTCCAAAAAGGTTTTGGCCGAAGGGGCGCAAGGCTCTTTGCTGGATGTTGATTTTGGAACCTACCCCTTTGTTACTTCCTCCACCACCATCTGTGCCGGAGCCTGTACGGGTTTAGGGATAGCGCCCAACAAAATCGACAAGGTTTACGGCATTTTCAAGGCTTACTGCACCCGCGTGGGCAGCGGCCCATTTCCCACTGAATTACAGGACACCACAGGAGAAGCGCTGCGCAGTATCGGGAACGAATTTGGGGCCACCACAGGCCGTCCCCGCCGCACCGGTTGGCTCGACTTGGTAGCCCTTAAATACTCCATTATGATTAACGGCGTATCGGAACTTGTGATAACAAAAGCCGACGTTATGGACAGCTTTGACCGCATCAAAATAGCCACAACCTACAAGGTAAACGGAAAGGAACAAAGCCTGTTGCCATACGACGTGCAAGACGGACAGATCGAGCCGGTATACAGGGAATTTGCAGGCTGGAAACGAGATTTGTCGGCCGTGGTTCGAGAAGAAGAACTTCCCTTTGAATTTATGAATTATATACGCTTTATCGAAAAAGAAACAGGCGTGCCCATCAGCATGATTTCTTTAGGACCGGACCGAGCGCAAACCATTATACGCCAAGTGTAAATATGTCCTTTCTGGAACAAATCAATACCCCTTGCAACCTCAAAACGCTGGTTCCCGACCAATTAAAAGCCCTTTGCGCCGAACTGCGCGCCTACATTATAGACTGCTGCGCCGGCAATCCGGGACATTTGGGTTCCAGCTTAGGCACGGTAGAACTTACCGTAGCCCTTCATTATGTATTTAATACCCCAAAAGACAAGCTGATTTGGGATGTCGGCCACCAAACTTACGCCCACAAAATCCTTACCGGTCGCCGCGAAGCCTTTAAGACAAAGCGCACCTACGGAGGCATCAGCGGATTCCCCAAAATCAGCGAGAGTCCTTACGACGCTTTTGGCGCCGGACATGCCTCCACCTCCATATCGGCTGCCTTGGGAATGGCTGTAGCCGCCGAACTCCAAGGCTCAGACGAGCAGATTGTGGCCATTATTGGAGACGGAGCGCTCACAGGGGGCTTGGCTTTTGAAGGATTGAATAATGCCGGAGCCAGAGGCGCCAATATGCTGGTAGTTGTGAACGACAACCAAATATCCATTGACGCCAATGTCGGCGCCATGCACCACTACCTCATTAAGCTCTCCACGTCTAAACGGTACAACCGCTTTAAGCAGGTACTTTGGGATTTTTTTGGCGCCACCGGATTGCGATGGCTTATCCAAAAGTTTGTCAACACCACAAAGTTGGCTTTTTTTGGCAAAAGCACTTTGTTTGCCGCCATGGGGTTTCGCTACTTTGGCGTTATTGACGGCCACAACCTGACGCAACTCATCAAGGTACTCAAGCGGCTCAAGGAGTTGGAAGGCCCTAAGCTCCTCCATATCCGTACCGTCAAAGGAAAAGGTTATGAGCCGGCAGAAAAAGAACAGTCCATTTGGCACGCCCCGGGCACCTTTGATATAAATACGGGGGAACGCACCGATACCTGCAAGGAGCTTAGTCGCGCCAGATATCAAGACGTTTTTGGCGCCACCCTGCTGGAACTGGCACAGCAAAACGATAAAATTATAGGCATCACCCCTGCCATGCCCACCGGCTCTTCTCTGAACATCATGATGGAGGCGATTCCCAAACGCGCTTTTGACGTGGGTATTGCAGAGGCCCATGCCGTAACCTTTTCTGCCGGTCTTGCCGCACAGGGATACCTCCCCTATTGCTGTATCTACTCCTCCTTTATGCAACGCGCATATGATTCTGTTATCCACGATATTGCTCTGCAAAACCTAAAAGTGGTGCTTTGCCTCGACCGAGGTGGCTTAGTGGGGGAAGATGGTCCTACCCATCACGGAGTATTTGACTTAGCCTATTTTCGGTTAGTCCCCGGCCTCATGATTGCCGCCCCTCGAAACGAATGGGAACTCCGTAATTTACTGTTTTCCGCACAAACATCCGACTACAAGGCGATAAGTATTCGATACCCCAGAGGAAACACCACCGGCGCCGACTGGAGACAGGCTTTTGAGTACATAGCTCCCGGCGCCGCCGAGCTGCTGCATCAAGGCTCCGATATTGCGGTACTGAGTTTGGGATGGCCGGGAAATACGGCCTTGGAAGCGGCCAAAGAGTTAAAAGAGGAGGGTATTGGCGTACAACTATGGAATATGCGCTTTCTAAAGCCCTTAGACCACAGCGTCCTTGCCGAATTAGCCTCTCGGTATACCAAAGTGATTACCATCGAAGACGGAGTATTGAGCGGCGGTCTGTACGGAGCCATAGCCGAATACATCGCCTCCTCTGCGCCCCATATTACGCTCCGTGGCATCGGATTGCCGGACCAATTTATTGAGCAGGGGTCGCTGCCGGAGTTGTATCAAGTTTACGGATTGAATAAGGAAGCTATATGTAAGACCATTAAAGAATCAATTGCGCCATGACTCATCTTCCCCATTTGATTGCTGACCTCGGCTTGATTCTAATCATCGCCGGAGTCGTAACCTTGATTTTCAAGTTTCTCAAACAGCCCTTGGTGCTGGGGTACATTGTGGCAGGAATTTTGGTCAGTCCCCATTTTATTGTGTTCCCTTCGGTCGCCGATATGAACAACATTAAAGTTTGGTCCGAAATCGGGGTAATCATTCTGCTTTTTGCTCATGGTATCGAATTTAGTTTCAAAAAGTTGCTCAATGTGGGAACCACAGCTACGGTTGCGGGAGTCATCAGTATTGTGTCCATGCTGTTAATCGGCTATCTTGCCGGACTGATGATGGGATTGAGCGAAGTAGCGAGCATCTTTTTTGGGGGTATGTTGTCTATGTCGTCCACTACAATCATCATCAAGGCGTTTGGAGATATGGGCTGGCAAAAAAAACGATTTGCCCGTATCGTATGCGGGGTATTGATTGTAGAAGACCTTGCCGCCATTCTGATGCTGGTTGTTTTCACCGCTTTGGCTACCGTTCATTCGGCCGGCGAATCAAATGCTGCCGACATTATACATACCACGCTGGTGTTGGGCGTATTTGTATTGACTTGCGGGGCCATCGGGATTTTCATCATTCCCACGCTGCTCAAAAAACTCAAGAAATTCCTTAGCGATGAAACCCTGCTGATTATATCGCTCGGCCTGTGCCTCGGTATGGTTATTTTTTCGGACTATTTGGGATATTCGGTGGCATTGGGCGCGTTCATGATGGGGGCTATTTTGGCCGAGACCGTCGAGGCAAGGCGGATAGAATATCTGATTAATCCGCTGAAAGACCTTTTTGGGGCCATCTTTTTTGTGTCGGTCGGCATGATGGTGGTTCCGGAAACATTGGTGGAGTACGCCGGCATCATTGCCATAGTTACGGTCATCGTGCTTGTGGGCAGGATTGTTTTTGACAGCCTTGGCGTACTTGCCTCGGGCGAAGGATTAAAAACTTCGCTGCAATCGGGTATGAGTTTGGCCCAAATCGGGGAGTTTTCCTTTATCATTGCCGTGGTGGGTATCAATTTGAGGGTGTTGGACGACTTCATCTTTGACGTAATCGTGGCGGTTTCTGTGATTACTACATTTACAACGCCTTACTGCATCAAATATTCGGAATCCTGTTATAAATTCATCGAAAAAAGATTTCCGGCTAAATGGCAGGTACTCATTTACGGATATGGAGCGTCTCAGTATAGGACCATCAACGAAATCTCCCATGTGAAGCACATTTTAAAAACAACCCTGCCCCCGTTTTTTATCTACTCGTCGCTTTTGGGAGTGGTTGCCATTATATCGCAGCGCGTCATCGTTCCATACATCACAGAACAAATACCTTCTACGATTGGCTCCCTGTTGGCGGCGACTGTATGTATCGGCGTCATGGCCCCGTTTATCTTTGCCATGGCCGGCCGGAAAAAAAGCAGGGAATTGTATAAAGAACTGTGGGATACCCACACGGTAAACAAAATAGTCATTCTTTCGGTAATACTTCTAAAACTTGCGGCATGCGTAGGTTTTGTGATGTACATCCTGTTGTGGATTTTTCCTCAATACAAAGCCTTGATTTTGCTGGCCTCCATCATCATTATCACAGCCATTGTGATGATACAGGGCTTCATTGCCCAGTCAGACATCATGGAACAGCATTTTATTGATAACTTTCGCAATACGGAAGATGCCATTAACGAACGCAGCAAAAAACAGCTGACCAACAACAATATTCACATTGAGGAAATCATTGTATCGCCCGACACCCCTATTGTGGGTAAAACGCTGGGAGAACTTGATTTATTCAATCGTACGGGAGCAAATATCGTCTCCATAGAAAGGGGTTCAGATAGAATCAATATCCCCGGCAGGGATACCATGATTTTTCCTTACGACAGGCTGATTGTAGCGGCTACCGACGAGGGATTGAACGACTTGACTGCGGCATTAAGTGAAATCAGCAGCAAGCAAGCCGATTCTCCCAAGGAGCAAATCAACATATCTTTATACGAGATTGCCTCGGGAAATATGTATATCGGGAGGCAGATAAGCGAATTAGACCTGCGGGATAAACATCAATGTATGATTATCGGAATTGACAGGAACGAGAGTTCCATGCCCAGATTCTCCGGCGATACCGTGCTTATGGAAGGAGATATATTGTGGCTGGCGGGAGAACAGGACAAATTAGACACGTTTGAGCTGTAAAACGCTCCTGCTTTTTACTTTTTTTTTGTAAATCAGAAAAAAGAGCTATCTTTGCCGCTCCAAAAATTGCCGATGTAGCTCAGTTGGCCAGAGCAGCTGATTTGTAATCAGCTGGTCGGGGGTTCGAATCCCTCCATCGGCTCTGCATCTACAGAGGTGAAACGTAGTTCTTTAACATATCGGGGAGATACCAAAGTGGCCAACTGGGGCAGACTGTAAATCTGTTGTCGCACGACTTCGGAGGTTCGAATCCTCCTCTCCCCACAAACCAAAAACAACTCCTGCCGAGAGGCAAGAGTAACAAACGAAAAAATGTAGCGCAAATTCATTTGCAGGTAAATTTTTGAACTTGTTCCGGCAGAGCCGGGGGGTTGTTTTTAGTTTGAAGTCCCCCTTATAGGATCAGCGAGCGCAGCGAGCTAATCCTCTTTGACATACACATGCGGAAGTAGCTCAGTCGGTAGAGCATCAGCCTTCCAAGCTGAGGGTCGCGGGTTCGAACCTCGTCTTCCGCTCTACAAATCACTTCGCTCTGGCGAAGCGGACAGGCCAGCGTAGCTCAGGGGTAGAGCGCTTCCTTGGTAAGGAAGAGGTCGCGAGTTCAATTCTCGCCGCCGGCTCAAAATTAGTAAATAACAAACATTAAACATTATATCAATTATGGCAAAAGAAACTTTTAAAAGGGACAAGCCGCACGTAAATGTTGGTACCATTGGTCACGTTGACCATGGCAAAACCACCCTAACTGCGGCTATCACCATGGTATTGGCAAAAAAAGGCCTTTCCGAGCAACGCTCGTTCGACTCTATTGACAACGCTCCCGAAGAAAAAGAGCGTGGTATCACCATCAACACTGCCCATGTTGAGTACCAAACAGCCAACCGCCACTATGCCCACGTAGACTGTCCGGGCCACGCCGACTATGTGAAAAACATGGTGACAGGCGCCGCTCAGATGGACGGCGCGATTATTGTGGTAGCCGCCACCGACGGCCCCATGCCCCAAACCCGCGAACACATTCTGCTGGCGCGTCAGGTGAACGTACCCCGTATTGTAGTATACCTCAACAAGGTTGACTTGGTTGACGACCCCGAAATGTTGGACCTTGTAGAAATGGAAGTACGCGAACTTTTGAGTTTCTACAGTTTTGACGGCGACAACGCCCCCGTAATCCGCGGGTCTGCTTTGGCCGCTCTGAACGGAGACGCCGAAGGAGAAGCCAAAGTGATGGAATTGATGGATGCTGTTGACTCTTACATTCCCATTCCTCCACGCGAAAACGAAAAACCTTTTGTAATGCCCGTAGAAGACGTGTTCTCTATCACCGGTCGCGGTACCGTGGCTACAGGACGTATTGAAACCGGCGTAATTAAAACAGGAGAAGAAGTGGAAGTCATTGGCTTGGGCGAAAAGCCGAGGAAAACAGTCGTTACCGGCGTAGAAATGTTCCGCAAAATCCTCGACAGAGGCGAAGCCGGCGACAACGTAGGTTTGCTCCTCCGTGGTATTGACAAAAAAGAAATCAAACGCGGACAGGTAATTGCAAAGCCCGGAACCATTACCCCCCACAAACTGTTCCAAGCTGAGATTTACGTGCTTAAGAAAGAAGAAGGCGGACGCCACACTCCTTTCCACAACAACTACCGTCCCCAATTCTTCCTGCGCACCCTTGACGTTACCGGTGAAATCCAACTCCCCGAAGGAGTAGAAATGGTTATGCCGGGCGATAACGTATCTATCACCGTAGCTTTGATTTACCCCGTAGCCATCAACGAAGGACTCCGCTTTGCTATTCGCGAAGGAGGCCGCACCGTGGGCGCCGGACAGGTAACCAAACTATTAGACTAATACCCGCATTTCAGGCCGGAGTTAGTCCGCTACGGACTAACTCTTTGGTCTGCAATACAGGGGCATAGTTCAAGGGTAGAATAGCGGTCTCCAAAACCGTTGATGGGCGTTCGAATCGCTCTGCCCCTGCTAATCTTAGAGGTTACGCAAAAAGATTAGTTAACATAGCCCAAGACCCGCTTCCAAGGTTAAGGGTATATAACAACAGTACAAAATTAACATGTACCTAAATGAACAAAATTAAAACGTATCTCAAAGACTCATACAACGAGTTGGTACACAAAGTAACTTGGCCGACTTGGGCTCAGCTGCAAAGCAGTGCGATTGTGGTGATGATTGCTTCGGTCATTTTTGCCGCGGTCATTTTTGCGATGGACGTTGTGTTTAGAACCATTATGACCAACATTTACAACATGTTGTACTAGTAAAAGAGCAAGTAATGAATGAAGTTACCAAAAAATGGTATGTCGTCAGAGCGGCCGGAGGTAAAGAGAAAAAGGCTAAAGAGTACATAGACAACGAGATTAAACGATTGAAGCTCGAAGACTATGTTTCTCAGGTGCTGATTCCTACCGAGAAAATTTACCAAATCAAAAACGGTAAAAAAATCAGTAAGGAGCGTATCTTTTACCCCGGGTACATTTTAATCGAAGTCGCGCTAACCGCAGAAATCCAACACTTGATTCGGAATGTTACCCATGTTTCCGGCTTCCTTGGCGAGACCAAGGGCGGGCTTCCGGTTCCGCTTCGCCAAAGCGAAGTGAACAGAATTTTGGGTAAGGTTGATGAGTTGATTGACCGAGAAGAAGAAATCATTACTCCTTTCTTTACCGGAGAAGCAGTCAAGGTGGTAGACGGGCCGTTCAACGGCTTTAACGGCACCATCGAGGAAATCTCCGAGGACAAGAAGAAGCTAAAGGTAATGGTTAAAATCTTTGGACGGAAAACGCTGTTGGAGTTAAATTTTGTACAAGTAGAAAAAGAATAAACAATTAACATTATGGCTAAAGAAATTGCCGCATTTATAAAATTACAGATTAAAGGCGGTGCTGCAAACCCCTCTCCTCCGGTAGGACCGGCGTTGGGTTCCAAGGGCGTAAATATCATGGATTTTTGCAAGCAATTCAATGCAAGAACTCAAGATAGGGCCGGTAAAGTTTTGCCTGTGATTATCACTGTATACATTGATAAGTCCTTTAACTTTATCGTAAAGAATCCCCCCGTTCCCATCCAGTTGAAAGAAGCCGCCAAAATCCAGTCCGGTTCTCCCGAACCTAACCGGAAGAAAGTAGCTTCTGTAACATGGGCGCAGGTTCGTCAGATTGCCGAAGATAAAATGCCCGACATGAATGCTTTTACGCTTAAATCGGCTATGAGCATGGTGGCAGGAACCGCCCGCAGTATGGGCATCAATGTAGAGGGCGCTTTTCCCCAAGATGTAACCTAAAAATTTCATGCAGAAATGAGTAAGCTGACAAAAAAACAACAAACAGTATACGCTAAGGTCGAACCGACCCGGCAGTATAAGTTGGCCGACGCCTGCAAATTGGTAAAAGAGGTTTCTTATACCAAATTTGATGCTTCTGTTGACATTGCCGTGCGTCTTGGGGTAGACCCCCGTAAACCCAACCAAATGGTGCGCGGCGTAGTAACCCTTCCGCATGGTACGGGAAAAGTAACCCGCGTATTGGTACTCTGTACTCCCGACAAAGAGAGCGAGGCCCAAGCTGCCGGAGCCGACCACGTGGGATTAGACGACTACATCGAAAAAATCAAAGGCGGATGGACCGATGTGGATGTGATTATTTGTACCCCTGCCGTTATGGCCAAGGTAGGTGCTATTGGTCGCATCTTAGGCCCCCGCGGTTTGATGCCTAACCCTAAAACGGGTACCGTAACCATGGAAGTCGGCAAGGCCGTCTCTGAGGTAAAAGCGGGTAAAATTGACTTTAAGGTAGACAAACAGGGCATCGTGCATACCAGCATCGGAAAGGTATCTTTCAGCCCCGAACAACTGTACGAGAACGCCCAAGAACTCTTGAGTACCGTATCGAAATTAAAACCCTCGACCCTAAAAGGCACTTATATGAGAAGCATCTACCTGTCCGCGACCATGGGCCCCGGTATCAATGTAGACCTTAAAATAACCGGTGCCGCCGAATAAAATGAGAAGATTATGCGAAAAGAAGATAAAACACTGATTATTGAAAATTTGGCAAAACAAATAAGCCAAACGCCTAATTTTTACATAGCGGATATTTCAGGATTAAATGCCGAGAAAACGGCCAAATTACGTCGGGAGTGTTACTCTAAAAACATCACCTTGATGGTGGTGAAAAACACTCTGCTGCGTAAGGCTTTGGAGAAAACGGAACATACAGAAGCCACCCAGCTCTTTCCTATTTTGGAAGGCCCTACTTCTGTACTCTTTACCAACACTGCAAACCTGCCGGCCAAGCTCATCAAAGAGTTTGGAAAACAATACGGCAAGCCTGTTCTGAAAGGAGCCTACTTGCAAGAGTGTGCCTACATTGGCGCACAACATCTTGATGCATTGGTCAATATCAAATCCAGAGAAGAACTCATCGGGGATATTGTGGCCATGCTTCAAACACCTGCCCGCAACATTATCTCTGCCCTTACATCCGGCGGAGCAAAACTTGCAGGCATTGCGGAAACCTTGGGTGAACGCAACTAAACACTAAGATATTACAAACAATTTAAAACATAATCATCATGGCAGATCTCAAAAAATTTGCAGAAGAATTAGTAAACCTCACGGTAAAAGAAGCTCAAGAATTAGCTCAAATTCTCAAAGACGAATACGGTATTGAACCCGCAGCCGCAGCTGTGGCCGTTGCTGCTCCCGCAGGCGGTGGCGCTCCTGTCGAAGTAGAACAAACACAATTCGACGTAATCCTTACACAACCCGGACAAGCTAAATTACAAATTGTTAAAGCTGTAAAAGAAATTACCGGTTTAGGCCTCAAAGAAGCCAAGGAATTAGTGGACGCTTATCCCAAGGCGATTAAAGAGAAGGTTTCTAAATCAGAAGCCGAACAGGTAAAGGCCCTACTTGAGGAGGCAGGCGGAGAAGTTGAAATTAAATAGACTACCTTCCCGATTGTCGGGAACGTAATGCAGGTTTAGAACCCGACGGGGTTCTAAACCTTTTGCCGTAACAGTTTATTTTTCAACTAATCCAAATAAGATGTCCTCAAAAACAACGAATCAGCGTATTAGCTTCGCCACTTCCAAGACGCTTTTAGATTATCCCGACTTTCTGGAAGTGCAACTGAAATCTTTTAGAGATTTTTTCCAATTAGACACCACCCCCGAGAACCGGAAAAACGAGGGACTTTTCAATGTTTTTCAAGAGAATTTCCCCATTACCGACACCCGCAACAATTTTGTTCTCGAGTTTATAGACTATTTTATTGACCCTCCAAGGTATACCATCGAGGATTGTTTAGAACGCGGACTTACCTACAGCGTGCCCCTCAAGGCAAAGTTAAAACTTTACTGCACAGACCCCGAACACGAAGACTTTGATACGGTCATTCAAGATGTCTATTTGGGCACCATTCCCTATATGACCCCCCGCGGTACCTTTGTCATCAACGGGTCCGAACGGATTGTGGTGTCTCAACTGCATCGTTCGCCCGGCGTATTTTTTGGACAAAGCATACACGCCAACGGAACCAAACTCTATTCTGCCCGCATCATCCCCTTCAAAGGCTCTTGGATTGAATTTGCCACCGACATCAACAACGTGATGTACGCCTATATTGACCGTAAAAAGAAATTGCCGGTAACTACCTTGTTGCGGGCCATTGGATTTGAAGGCGATAAAGACATCCTCGAAATCTTTGGCTTGGCCAACGAGGAGCCGGTAAACGAAGCCAACCTCCAGCATTTGGTCGGAAGAAAATTAGCCGCCCGCGTGTTAAAATCATGGATTGAGGATTTTGTAGACGAGGATACCGGAGAAGTGGTTTCCATTGAGCGGAACGAGATTGTGGTAGACCGGGAAACTGTTTTGGAGCAGGAGCATTTGGATTTGATTCTCGAATCGGGAGCCCAAACCATACTGCTGCATAAAGAGGACGCCAACATCAGCGATTTCGCGATTATCCACAACACCCTCCAAAAAGACCCCTGCAACTCTGCTAAAGAGGCCGTAATCTACATTTACCGTCAATTACGTAACTCCGAACCTCCGGACGAAGCAACGGCTATGGACGTAATAGACAAGCTCTTTTTCTCCGACAAGCGCTACGATTTGGGAGACGTGGGCCGTTACCGGCTTAACAAAAAACTGCATCAAGCAACCTCTCCCGAAATCAAGGTGCTGACCCGCGAGGACATTATCGCCATTATCCGCTACTTGATTCAACTCATTAATTCCAAAGCGATAGTAGACGATATTGACCACTTGAGCAACCGCCGGATTCGTACTGTGGGCGAACAGTTGGCCAACCAGTTCAGCGTAGGTCTTTCCCGCATGGCGCGCACCATTCGCGAGCGGATGAACGTGCGCGACAACGAAGTGTTTACGCCCATTGACTTGATTAATGCCAAGACCCTTTCGTCGGTCATTAACTCCTTTTTTGGCACCAGCCAACTTTCCCAGTTTATGGACCAGACCAATCCGCTGGCCGAAATGACCCACAAACGCCGACTCTCGGCCTTAGGCCCGGGAGGACTTTCGCGGGACCGCGCCGGTTTTGAAGTACGGGACGTACACTACACCCACTACGGACGCCTCTGCCCCATCGAAACGCCGGAAGGCCCCAACATCGGTTTGATTTCTTCGCTTTGCGTCTATGCCCGGATTAACGACTTGGGCTTTATCGAGACCCCCTACCGTAAGGTAGACGGAGGAAAGGTAGACCTTAGCCCCAAAGGTTATGTGTATATGAGCGCAGAAGAAGAAGAAGACCAAATGGTGGCCCAAGCCAATGTACACCTTGACGACGAGGGCATCATTACCGACGAAAGGATTAAGTGCCGGTATGAAGCCGATTATCCGGTTGTCACCAAAGAAGATGTACACTATATGGACGTGGCGCCCAATCAGATTGCTTCTATTGCCGCCTCGCTGATTCCCTTCCTCGAACACGACGACGCCAACCGCGCCCTCATGGGCTCCAACATGATGCGCCAAGCCGTTCCCCTAATCAGACCGGAAGCCCCCATAGTGGGCACAGGTTTGGAGGGGCCGGTAGTTCGAGACAGCCGCACCCAAATTAACGCCGAAAGCAAAGGCGAGGTAGTGTACGTGGACGCCAATGAAATCCATATAAAATACGAACTTTCCGAAGAAGACCGATTTGTAAGTTTTACCCCCGAAATTACCGTATACAGACTGCCTATTTACCGCAAAACCAATCAGAATACCTCTATCAACCTCAAGCCTTTGGTACGTAAGGGAGACAAGGTGGCCGCCGGACAGATTTTGACCGAAGGCTACGGAACCCAAAACGGAGAACTGGCCTTGGGCCGCAACCTCAAGGTAGCTTTTATGCCTTGGAAAGGGTATAATTTTGAGGATGCTATTGTTTTGTCGGAACGAATGCTCCGCGAAGACACCTTTACTTCTATACATGTAGACGAATACATCATGGAAGTACGGGACACCAAGCGCGGTATGGAGGAACTCACTTCGGATATCCCCAATGTGAGCGAGGAGGCCACTAAAGACCTCGACACAAACGGAATCATCCGCATCGGCGCCAATATTGAACCCGGAGACATCCTCATCGGTAAAATTACGCCTAAAGGAGAGAGCGACCCTTCTCCCGAAGAAAAACTTTTACGCGCCATCTTTGGAGACAAGGCCGGAGACGTGAAAGACGCTTCACTCAAAGCTTCTCCCTCATTAAGGGGCACTATTATTGATAAACGCCTCTTTTCTCGCATTATGAAAGATAGTGTAAAGAAAGGAAGACATCTTTCCAAGGCCCAGCTTGCCCAAGCCGACGAGGAGTTTAACAAGAAGGCGAACAAACTCAAAGACATATTTTTGCAAAAGATGGCAGTCTTGCTCAAAGGCAAAAACTCCCAAGGCGTACACGACCTCTATGGCGTGCTGATTATTCCCAAGGGCAGCGCCTTTGATGCTCAAGTTTTGGCGGGCTTGGACTACGAAAACATCAATCCGGTAAAGTGGACTTCGGACAAATCCATCAATAGTCTGATTAAAAAGCTTATCAACAATTATTTGATTAGCTACAAAGAATTGGATGCAGAACTCAAGCGAACCAAATACAACCTTACCATCGGAGACGAGCTGCCTTCGGGTATTGTGCAATTGGCCAAAGTATATGTGGCCAAAAAGCGGAAAATCCGCGTGGGCGACAAAATGGCCGGACGTCACGGAAACAAAGGCATTGTAGCCAAGGTAGTGCGGGATGAGGACATGCCCTTCCTCGAAGACGGCAGCATCGTAGATATTGTGTTAAATCCTTTGGGCGTACCCTCGCGTATGAACTTAGGCCAAATTTACGAGACCGTATTAGGCTGGGCCGGTTCGGAATTGGGACTCAGATTCAGTTCCCCCATTTTTGACGGAGCGCGCTTAGAACAGATTACCTCTTACACCGAGCAGGCCGGTCTGCCCAAATACGGAAAGACCTACCTTCGCGACGGGGGCACGGGAGAATTGTTCGACCAGCCCGCTACGGTCGGAATCATCTACATGCTCAAATTGGGGCACATGGTAGACGACAAGATGCACGCCCGTTCCATCGGTCCTTATTCGCTGATTACCCAACAGCCTTTGGGCGGAAAAGCCCAGTTTGGAGGCCAGCGTTTTGGAGAAATGGAGGTATGGGCCCTCGAAGCCTTTGGGGCTTCCAATATCTTGCAGGAAATCTTGACGGTAAAATCAGACGATGTGGTCGGACGCTCCAGAGCTTACGAATCCATCGTTAAAGGCGACCCCATGCCTACTCCGGGAATCCCCGAATCGCTCAATGTGTTGCTTCACGAACTTAGGGGCTTGGCCTTGAGCGTAACTTTAGAATAAATCTTACGAATGGCTAACAAATACGACAAATTATGTCTTTCAAAAAAGAGAACAAAATAAAAAGCAATTTCAGTAAAATTACCATCGGTTTGGCTTCTCCCGAAGAAATTCTGGAAAATTCCAAGGGAGAAGTGCTTAAGCCGGAAACGGTTAACTACCGTACCTATAAACCCGAACGGGACGGACTTTTCTGCGAACGCATTTTTGGCCCTTCTAAAGATTATGAATGTCATTGCGGTAAATACAAAAGGATTCGCTACAGGGGTATTATCTGCGACCGTTGCGGCGTAGAAGTTACCGAGAAGAAAGTCAGGCGTGAACGCATGGGACACATCTCTTTGGTGGTTCCCGTAGCCCATATCTGGTACTTCCGCTCTACCCCCAACAAAATCGGATACTTACTGGGAATCCCCTCCAAAAAATTGGAAGGAATCATCTATTACGAACGCTATATTGTGATTCAAGCCGGCATCAAGGCTCAAGACGGCATTAAAGACGCCGACTTCCTGTCCGAGGACGAATACTTGAATATCATGGAAACCCTTCCACGGGAAAACCAGCTCCTTGATGACGACGACCCCAACAAGTTCATTGCCGGTATGGGCGCGGAAGCCATTTACAAGCTACTGGTTCGCATCAAATTAGATGAACTTTCCTATACCCTCCGCCATCGGGCCGACACCGAAACCTCCCAACAACGCAAAACAGACGCACTCAAGTGCCTCAGCGTGGTAGAGGCTTTTCGGGAATCTCGGGACATAAACCGGCCGGAATGGATGGTGTTAAAGGTCGTTCCCGTTATTCCTCCCGAACTCCGCCCCTTGGTTCCGCTTGACGGAGGCCGCTTTGCCACCTCCGACTTGAATGATTTATATAGAAGGGTGATTATCAGAAATAATCGCTTAAAACGCTTGATTGAGATTAAAGCGCCGGAGGTTATTTTGCGGAACGAGAAACGGATGTTGCAAGAAGCGGTGGATTCGCTTTTTGACAACTCCCGCAAATCCAACGCCGTAAAAACCGAGGCCAACAGAACCTTAAAATCTCTGTCGGACAGCTTAAAAGGCAAGCAGGGACGTTTTCGCCAAAACCTCTTGGGTAAAAGGGTGGACTATTCTGCCCGTTCCGTAATCGTAGTAGGTCCGGAACTCAAGATGCACGAGTGCGGTTTGCCCAAAGATATGGCCGCCGAACTCTACAAACCGTTTGTAATCCGTAAATTAATCGAGCGGGGCATTGTAAAGACGGTAAAGTCGGCCAAAAAAATCGTAGACCGTAAAGACTCCATGATTTGGGACATTTTGGAAAATGTCATGAAAGGACATCCCGTGCTTTTGAACCGCGCCCCTACCCTCCACCGCTTGGGAATCCAAGCATTCCAGCCCAAATTGATAGAAGGTAAAGCCATTCAGTTGCATCCCCTTTCCTGTACGGCCTTTAACGCCGACTTTGACGGAGACCAAATGGCGGTGCATCTGCCTTTGGGAAATGCCGCCATCCTCGAAGCCCAACTGCTGATGTTAGGCTCCCATAATATCTTGAATCCCGCCAACGGAGCCCCCATTACCGTGCCTTCTCAAGACATGGTGTTGGGCCTCTATTACATTACCAAGCCCAGAACCGGAGCCAAAGGCGAGGGCATGACTTTCTACGGAACAGAAGAAGTCATTATTGCCTACAACGAAAAAGTGCTGGACCTCCACACCAAAATAAAAGTGCGGTTGCCCATTGACTTTTGCGACCCCGACAAGGGATACCATTTGGTAGATACCACCGTGGGGCGGATTATCTTTAATCGGGTGGTTCCCCCCGAAGTCGGCTATATAGACGAAGTCCTCACCAAAAAATCCTTGCGCGATATCATCAATCGGGTACTCAAAACCACAGGCGTGGCCAAAACCTCCCAATTCCTTGACGACATCAAGGATATTGGATACAATATGGCGTTCAAGGGAGGCCTTTCCTTCAATTTGGACGATGTAATCATTCCCGAAGAAAAAGTACAATTCGTCAAAGAAGGCTACGATTCCGTGGAAAACGTGATGTCGAGCTTTAATATGGGTCTGATTACCAACAACGAGCGTTATAATCAAATCATTGATATCTGGTCTTATACCAATACCAAACTCTCCGACACCGTACACAAGCAGTTGGAGCAGGACAAACAGGGATTCAATCCGGTATACATGATGCTCCACTCCGGTGCGCGGGGCTCCCAACAACAAATCCGTCAGCTTTCCGGTATGAGGGGCTTGATGGCAAAACCCCAAAAATCCGGAGCGACCAGCGCCGAGATTATCGAGAATCCGATTCTTTCCAACTTTAAAGAAGGTTTGTCGGTACTCGAATACTTCATCTCTACCCACGGGGCACGTAAAGGATTGGCAGATACTGCTTTAAAAACAGCGGACGCCGGCTACCTTACCCGCCGTTTGGTAGACGTATCCCACGACGTAATCATCAACGAAGAAGATTGCGGCACCCTGCGCGGATTGATTGCCACCGCCATCAAGAATAAAGACGAGGTGGTGGAGTCCCTGTCGGAACGTATCTTGGGCCGTACCAGCGTACACAATCTCTACAACCCCTTAACGGGAGAGTTGATTGTGGAGGCGGGCAACGAGATTACCGAAGACATTGTGGCAACCATCGAGTCCCTCCCCATTGAACAGGTAGAAATACGCTCCGTGCTTACCTGCGAATCCCGCAAAGGGGTTTGCGCCAAATGCTATGGCCGCAACTTGGCCACCGGACGCATGGTAGAAAAAGGAGAAGTGGTGGGCGTAATCGCCGCACAGTCTATTGGAGAACCGGGTACGCAGTTAACGCTCCGTACTTTCCACGTAGGAGGAACCGCCTCTAACATTACCTCCGAAAACGAGATTATTGCCCGTTATGCCGGCGTGCTGGAAATCGAGGAACTCAGAACCGTTACCAAGGAAAGCGAAGACGGAACAAAAGTGCAGATTGTAATCGGACGTTCCGCCGAGATGCGGATTGTGGAAAAAACTACCAAAAGCACTCTGTCTCACCACCATATTCCTTACGGAGCCACCCTTTATTTTAAGGCGGGCGACGAAATCCAAAAAGGAGATAGAATCTGCGAATGGGATGCCTATAATGCCATTACCATTGCCGAAATCGAAGGTACCATTGCTTACGAATCTCTTATTGAAGGCGTTACTTATCGCGAAGAGGCAGCGGACGAATACTCCCTCCACCGTGAAAAAGTGGTGTTTGAATCCCGCGATAAATCCCGCAATCCCGCCATCCGCATTATGGACGGCAAGACCGAGTTAAAGCAGTACAACCTGCCTGTGGGCGCCCATATTATGGTAGAAAACGGCCAAACCGTTAAAGCCGGCAGCATACTGATGAAGATTCCCCGCGCCATTGGCAAGTCGGGCGATATTACCGGAGGTTTGCCCCGTGTTACCGAACTTTTTGAAGCCCGTAACCCCTCGAATCCCGCCATTGTCACCGAGATTGACGGAGAAGTGATTATGGGTAAAATCAAACGCGGGAACCGCGAAATTATGGTCCGCTCCAAGACGGGAGAGGAGAAAAAATACTCTGTTCCCTTGTCCAAGCAAATTTTGGTACAGGAAAACGACTATGTTCGGGCCGGGTCTGCCCTTTCGGACGGAGCCATTTCCCCCACCGATATCCTCTCTATTTTGGGTCCTACCAAAGTACAGGAGTACATTGTGAACGAAATTCAAGAAGTTTACCGGATGCAGGGCGTAAAAATCAACGACAAGCATTACGAAATCATTGTTCGTCAAATGATGCGCAAACTCGAAATCGTAGACCCCGGCGATACCCGTTTCCTTCCCGAACAAATGGTAGACAAATGGGATTTTATGCAGGAAAACGACTATATTTTTGACAAGAAAGTAGTCATTAATCCGGGCGATTCCCAGAGTGTTAAAGCCGGACAGATTATTACGGTAAGAAAGCTCCGAGACGAGAACTCTGTACTCAAACGCAAAGACCTTAAAGTCATCGAGGCAAGGGACGCCATGCCTGCCACCTCCAACCAGATTTTGCAGGGGATTACCCGAGCCGCCTTGCGTACCAACAGCTTTATGTCTGCCGCCTCCTTCCAAGAAACCACCAAAGTGTTGAGCGAAGCCGCCATTTTTGGCAAGACCGATACACTCGAAGGCCTCAAGGAGAACGTAATCTGCGGACATCTGATTCCCGCCGGAACCGGAGCCCGCGAATACGAGCGCTTGGTGGTAGCTTCTCAAGAAGACTATAAACGCATGACCCAAACTAAGGGCAAGTAGTTTTTACCTCAAAAATATGTACATATGAGTACCTTACGCTTGGGCATCATTATTCCGGTTGGTTTGGGACTCTTTTGTGCGGCTTTGGTCGTGGCTTCTTGTGCAGGAAATAACCGAGACACCAAAAAACAAGAGGAAATCAAACGGTTTGTCCTCCCCACTATTCCGTCTATGCTCTTGGTTCCGCAGGAAAGGGCCGACTACTTGGTAACGCACTATTGGAATCATTTTGATTTTTCCGACACCTCCCTCATACATCTGCCCGCTTATACCGAACAGGCTTTTAGGGATTACATAGATGTTTTACCCCATGCCCCTTACGCTTCTATCCTAGCCTCTGTGGAGCAAACGCTAAGTAAGGCGACAGGCAACAGGAACATGTTTACGCATTTTATCGAACTGTTTGAAAAATACCTGTATAATCCAAATTCCCCCTTGAGAAACGAGGAATTATATGCCCTTGCGGTGGAATATGTGATAAACTCCGACCAAATTGACGAAACAGATAAAATCCGCCTTAGGTATCAGTGGGAGCAAATCCAAAAAAACCGGCAAGGCTCTGTGGCCGCTGACTTTAGCTACTCGCTTATCAGCGGGGCACAGGAAAGGATGCACCGAATCCAAGCCGATTACCTCCTGCTCTTTCTCTACGACCCGGATTGCCATTCCTGCGGAGAGATACTCCAAGGTATACATGCTTCTCCGGTGGTTGGGGAAGCCATCAACCGAGGCATATTAAAAGTGTTGGCCGTTTATGTAGCCAAAGATATAGAACGCTGGGAACAGTATCAAGTTGTTGTTCCCAAAACATGGATAAGCGCTTACGACCCCTTGCAGACCATTGAGCAAGAAAAACTCTACGACCTGCGGGCCTTGCCTACCATGTATTTGTTGGACAAGCAAAAAAGGGTGCTGATTAAGGACGCCATCCAGCATCAAGTAGACCAACTGCTTGTGCAAGAATTACAAAAGCCGCCCTTTTAGGCGGCTTTTGTAATTCTTGGAACATGTGTAACTAAATAACGCCCTGCTCCACCATTGCTTGGGCTACTTTCATAAAGCCGGCAATGTTGGCTCCGTTTACATAGTTAATAAAACCGTCCGGTTGGGTGCCGTACTTCACGCATGCCGAGTGAATCGCCTCCATGATTTGCTTCAACTTGGCATCCACCTCTTCGCGGGTCCAGTTCAAGTGCATGGCGTTTTGGGTCATCTCCAAGCCCGAAGTAGCTACTCCGCCGGCGTTGGCTGCCTTGCCGGGCCCATAGAGTACCTTAGCTTTGAGCAACTCGCCAATCGCTTCCGGGGTACAACCCATGTTGGAAAGTTCGGCAACGCAGAGTACTCCATTTGCGACCAATTGTCTGGCATCGTCTCCATTTAACTCGTTTTGGATGGCGCTGGGCAATGCAATGTCTACCTTTACTTCCCAAGGCTTTTTACCTGCAAAGAATTTGGATTCGGGGAACTTGGTCGCATAGGGAGCCACCACGTCGTTGTTGCTCTTACGCAGTTCTACCATGTAGTTAATCTTCTCATCATTCAGACCCGCTTCGTCTAAAATATATCCGTCAGGACCGGAGATGGCAATCACCTTTGCGCCTAATTCGATGGCCTTAATAGCCGCGCCCCAAGCAACATTACCAAAGCCGGATACCGATACGGTTTTGCCTTTTATGTCAACACCGCGTGTTTTAAGCATGTGGGTTACAAAGTAGACTCCGCCAAAGCCGGTAGCTTCGGGGCGAATCAAGGAGCCGCCCCAAGTCAAACCTTTACCTGTATAGGTACCGGTATTTTCGCGGGCTAATTTCTTGTAATAGCCATACATATATCCAACTTCACGGGCGCTTACGCCAATGTCGCCGGCAGGAACGTCCGTATCAGGGCCTAAATGCTGCCACAGTTCGGCAATAAATGCTTGGCAAAAACGCATGATTTCGGCGTCAGACCTTCCTTTGGGGTTAAAGTCGGAGCCACCTTTACCGCCGCCCATAGGAAGCGTAGTCAAGGCGTTTTTAAACGTCTGTTCAAAACCCAAGAATTTTAAAGAAGACTGGGTTACGCTGGGATGGAAACGAATACCTCCTTTGTAGGGGCCAATGGCGTTGTTAAATTGTACCCTCCAGCCGGTATTTACATGCACGCTGCCATCATCACCCTGCCATGTAACACGGAAGGTGAAGATGCGGTCGGGCTCTACAATACGGTCAATGACGTTTGCCTTGTCAAACTGAGGATTCTTGTTATACACCTCCTCGATGGATTCGAGCACTTCGTGTACAGCTTGCAAAAACTCTTTCTCGTGGCCATATTTCTTCTCAAGATTGGCCATTACTTCTGATACTTTCATAATTTTTTGATTAATTAGTTATTTATTGTTAGGGTGTTTGTTCATTCTACTTCCCAAATGGCGCCGCTGCGGAGCAGGTCATCCATATTTTTGATTGCAGACTGTTTGCGAATCTCGCTTACCTGATCCCGCACATTGTCGTCGTAAGTCATGTCCTGTACAGAGCGAATCACTCCCAAGGCTATGGGCAGGTTGTCCGCAGTACCCATATTCGCCAACATCATGTGTACGCCGGGATTGGGTTCACAGGCATCGTGTACCAGCAAATCCTGCGGGCCCACGCCGTTCTTGCCAATAGTTACGGCTTTAATCTTTAAGCCTTCCAACAGAAGTCCTTTGTCCTTATTTTTGCCAAAAATCATGGGTTGGCCGTGGCGGAGGACAATGGTACGGTCTCCCCTGTATTCTTTGTCCATAATCTCGGCATAGGCTCCGTCGTTAAAAATCACGCAGTTTTGGAGTACCTCGGTGACAGAAGTCCCGTCATGTTTGGCCGAAGCCACCATAATCTCTTGGGTGAGCTTCATTTCTACATCCAAAGACCGCGCAAAAAAGGTACCGCGGGCCCCCAATACCAAAGAGCCGGGGTTAAAAGGATGCTCCACCGTTCCATAAGGAGACGTTTTAGTAACAATTCCCAAAGGGGAAGTGGGAGAATACTGACCCTTGGTCAGTCCATATATTTGGTTGTTAAACAGCAAAATGTTTATGTCAATGTTCCGGCGGATGGCGTGAATCAAGTGGTTTCCGCCAATGGCCATGGCGTCTCCGTCTCCGGTAATCTGCCAAACGGTAAGGCTGGGATTGGCCACTTTGATACCGGTAGCAATGGCAGAAGCCCGTCCGTGTATGCCATGGAATCCATAGGTATTCATGTAATAGGGAAAGCGGGACGAACAGCCTATTCCCGACGCAAACACAAAACGTTCGCGGGTATAACCCAGCGCCTGACAAATTTCGGGCATGGCCCGTTGCACGGCGGCCAAAATCGCAAAATCTCCGCAACCCGGGCACCATTTTACTTGTTGATTGCTTTTAAAATCTTGGGGCGTATATTGTAAATCCATAATTGTATCTGTTTTAGCGTTTGAATTAGAAAATAGCTTTAACCGCGGTTACTACCTCGACTACGGTAAATGGTTGTCCTTGCACTTTATTGCATTGCAAATAGTTAAATCGAGTAAACTTGGTGCGCAGATAGTCTGCAAAATGTCCGCTGTTCAACTCGCAAACTATGATTTTTTTGAATCTGGCCAACACTTCTTCGGTATTCTTGGGGAGGGGATTGATGTAATCAAAATGAGCCAAGCCCGCGCTTTTACCCTCGGCCAGCAAGTGCTGAAGCGCCGAATAAAGATGTCCAAAAGTGCCGCCCCAGCCCACTATCAATACCTCGCCGCTTTGGTTGCCTATCACTTCCTGCAAAGGAATAAAGTCTGCCATTTTGGCTACTTTGGCCGCCCGCTCTTTGACCATACGCTCGTGTACCAAGGGGTCGGAAGACACGCTGCCGTTGGTGTCCTTTTCCAAACCGCCCACCCGATGCTCCAAGCCCGAAGTCCCCGGCAAGGCCCACTGACGCGCAAAACGCTTCTCATCGCGCTTAAACGGCTGGTAAGCGCCCTCTGTTTGGGTAATAATCGGAGGGTGTATATCGGGATAATCGCTCATGTTGGGAATCCTCCAAGGCTCCGAGCCATTGCCCAAGAAGCCTTCTGTGAGCAATATCACCGGCATCATGTGTTCCATGGCGTATTTGCCTGCATAAAAAGCGGATTCAAAACAATGGGAGGGAGAACGCGCAGCAATGGTGGCAATGGGACACTCTCCGTTGCGGCCATACAGCGCTTGGTACAGGTCGGTTTGCTCGGTTTTGGTGGGAATACCGGTAGAGGGGCCGCTGCGCTGTACGTTCACCACCACCAAAGGCAATTCGGTAATCATGGCCAAACCTAAAGCTTCTGACTTTAAAGAGAGGCCGGGGCCGGAAGTGGTGGTTACGGCAAAGTTGCCTGCATAGGCGGCGCCTATGGCGGTACATATTCCGGCGATTTCATCTTCGCATTGCAGGCTTTTTACGCCCAAATCTTTGCGCAAAGACAATTCTTCTAAAATACCGGTGGCCGGAGTAATGGGATAGGAACCGCAAAAGAGGGGAAGCCCCGCTTTTTCCGCGGCGGCAATCAAACCCCAAGCAGTGGCTTGGTTTCCGTTAATGTTCCTGTAGGTTCCTTTGGGCAATGGGGCCGGTTGCACGTAGTAGGTATTGGCTATGGCGTGTATGTTGCCGGCATAATGGTATCCATCTCTGAGTACCTTTTTGTTGACTTCGGCTATGGAGGGTTTTTTCTTGAACTTATCGTCAAAATAAGCCTCGGTATAATCCAAAGTACGGTTAAACAGGTAGTAACAAATTCCCAAAGCGAACATGTTTTTGCACCTCACAATGGCTTTTGCATCCATCCCGCTGTCTTTAAGGCTTTCCTTGGTAAGCGAAGTGATGGGCGCAAAAATAATGTTCCTGTCCTGCATGTTTAATTCCGTTATGGGGTCTGCGGTCTTAAATCCCGCCCGCTCCAATCCAACCTCGTCAAAGGTATCGGCGTCCAAAATAACGGTAGCCGTAGGCTTGGCCCATTTTGCATTGGTTTTAAGGGCAGCCGGATTCATGGCCACCAAAACGTCACAAAAATCTCCGGGCGTAGTAATCCTACCGCTGCCAATATGCACCTGAAACCCCGATACGCCGGCGAGCGAGCCATGGGGGGCGCGAATCTCTGCCGGAAAATCGGGAAAGGTGGATATGTCGTTGCCAAACAATGCCGATGTATCGGCAAACAAAGTACCCGTAAGCTGCATACCATCGCCGGAATCTCCAACAAATCTAATGGCAACCTCGTGTACATCAATTACTTTATGCTGCATATGTGTTTATAGTTAAAAAAGTAGACTCAATCAAAATATAGAACAGTTTATTAGTAAACGGTGCAAATTTAAATAAATTTTGTAATCCACCGTCATTTTTCTGCTTATAGTTATAAACAATTTGCTGAATGTTTCCGGAGGCCTTTTTGTTACTGTTCGCTAAAAATCTTCTTCAAAGGCAGGAACAGCCGCTCAAGCAGCCGCAGGTCCTCGGTAACGATTTCTGCCGTGGCATACATTTCTTGGTAAAAGGGCAATTCCCTGCCGTAGGTAGTCATCAGCTTATGGGGAAAACCGACTTCCAAGGTATAGAAGTCGCCCGAAGGCACTACCGAAATATTGCCCACCACGCCCCGCACAATGCCGTATTCCGTGTCGGGGAAATTCAAAAAACGGACATTGACCGACTGACCGGGTTTTACCTTGCCCGAGCCGGCAATAGGCAATTGGGCTTTGCCGACTATTTGTCCGGTGGTTTGGGGAATGATGGTAAAGACCGTTTCGCCGGCAGTGATGTTTTGGTTTACGTTCCAGAATTTGCTGACGTCCACCGTGCCGTCCACAGGCGTTTTGAGTACGTAGGTCATCTCCCATATATTAAAGGCGTTCATGAGGTTGTCCAATCCGGCTTTTACCTCTGCCTGCAACTGCCCCGATTTTTCCAACTCCTGCAACCTCAAATCGAGGATGGATTGCCGTAACTGGTCAATTTGTATATGGGCGTTGTCCAAGGCTATTCGGGACGACTCCAAACCATACCTGCTTTGCAGGAAACTCATGACAATGGCGTCGTGTTCTGCGTCCGAAATCATTTTTTGGACGTGTAGGCTTGAATCCCGTACATATTGCCGGTGCGCCAGCGCGTACTGTTGCTGCACTACTTGGTACTGCTTCTGTAGTTTCTCAAGGTATTGCTGCTGTTTCAAGATTTGTTCCTCCATGGCGGCAATCCGCCGAGGATAATAGTTTAGCTCGGCAAACAGGCGATAATGACCGGCCGCGCGGATAAAGCCCGTATAGGAAGCCTGTATGTCGCCCAATTCGTATTTGCGGTTAAGTTCGTCCGACGTAAAATGAATATGGTTGCCGCCCATCATCTCATGCCACGCCTCCAACTGCGCCCTCAACGCTCCAACGTCATCGCTGTTTGCCGGATTCTCAACCACAGCCAAATAATCGGATGCTTGTACCGACTGCTTGTCTGTCACCAACATTCTGGTGATTTTGCCATTGACGCGGGCGTTGACCTGCACCGGCGGATTGTGGGATGTTACCAATATGGGCGCCTCAATAATGTCCGGATATTTATAGAACCAACTGCCTGCAAACAATGTAATTACTATTACAACCAGCACGCTAATCCCACTCCGTAATATCCAAGGCGGAACCCATCCCAATACTTCCTGTACTTCCTCGCTGCGGAGTTCGGGCAACTTTTTAACGCCTACTATTTCTTTCTTAGTTCCCAAGTTCCAACTGATTTTTTACCAATTCATAATAAATGCCGCGCCGGTTGGCCAACTCTTCGTGCGTGCCCTGTTCGGCAACCTTTCCCTTGTCTAATACCACAATGTTGTCCGCATTCCGAACAGTGCTTAGGCGATGCGCCACCACCACCACCGTCCTGCCTCGGTAAAACTTTTCGAGCCGCTCCATAATTTCCCGCTCATTCTTTGCGTCGAGCGAATTGGTGGCTTCGTCAAAGAAAATAAACTCCGGATTCTGATACACCGCACGGGCAATCAGAATGCGTTGTCGCTGCCCTTGACTTATGCCGTTGCCTTCCATACCGATTTTGGTATTGTAGCCCAAGGGAAGGGCGTCAATAAAATCCCCGATGTTGGCCATGGAGGTCGCCTCTACCAACCGTTCCTTATTCATAAGTTCGTCGCTCACGGCAATATTGTTGGCAATGGTATCCGAAAAAATGAAGCCGTCTTGAAGCACCGCCGCCGTTTTGGCCCGCCACACATGGGGGTTGATGTTCTGAAGGCTTGTTTCTCCGATTTTGATGCTGCCCTTATTGGGCGGATAAAACCCCAGCATGAGCTTTACCAATGTGGTTTTTCCACTCCCGCTGGCCCCCACAATAGCCGTTACGCGGTTCTGCGGAACCGTGAGGCTGATGCCGTCCAACACATAATCGCGGTCGGCGCCGTCATAACTGAAATACAAGTCGTTGATATGAATGGACTTGTCCTTGGGCAAGGAAGTCATGCTTGCGGCGCTTTGCTGGTCTTCGTCCTGTTTCAAATGCACTTCGCCCAAGCGTTCAAGGCTGATTTTTGCATCCTGCCAAGCGCGGGCAAAACTGATAAACTGCTCGATGGGCGCGCTCACCTGTCCCACTATATAGGTCAGCGACATCATCATTCCAAGGGTCATCTGCCCGTCCACCACCGCCTTGGCCGCAATAAACGAAATCAAGATGCCCGTAGTCTGTCCAAAAAATACCGACCCCAATTGCTGGTACTGACCCAACGCCATACCTTGTATACTGATTTTAAATTGCTTAACCTTAATGCGCTCCCATTCCCAGCGTTTTTGTTTCTCGCAATTGTTGAGTTTGATTTCCTGCATTCCGGTAATCAATTGCACAATATTACTCTGATTGGCAGACGCTTGTGCAAAACGCTTAAAGTCCAATTTGCGACGCCAGCGCATGAACGACAGCACCCAAAGCACATACAGCGTATTCCCGACCAAGAACACCATCAATACCATCAAGTTATAATACGCAAGGATGGCGCCGAAGACGAAGAAGTTGAACAGCGAAAAGATGATGTTGAACGACGAACCGGTAAGGAAGGATTCAATGCGCCCATGGTCGCCAATCCGCTGCATAATATCGCCCACCATTTTTGTATCGAAGTAATTCATAGGCAACCGCATCAGCTTTGCCAAAAAATCCGATATAAGCGCTATGTTGATGCGGGTATTCATGTGGAGCATAATCCAACCGCGAATCAAATCAACCGAAAGCCGCGCCACAAACAGCACCAACTGCGCAATCAAAATCAAGGTGATAAAACTCAAGTTATGGTTGCGGATACCGTTGTCTACCAGCGCTTGGGTAAGGAAGGGGAAAATCATCTGCAACAAACTGCCCGCGAGCATGCCCAAGGCCAACTGTATCAACTGAGACTTGTAGGGACGCAGGTAGCGGAAGAAGAATCCAATATTCTTATCATCAGCCTTTTTCTCATCGTCCATATCGTAAAACTCCGGCCCGGGTTGCAGGGCAAGCACCGTACCGCAATCTTTGCCCTCGACCTTGGTAACGCCCCAGCAACGCATAAATTCTTTCTCGTTGTATGTCGCTAATCCGCGTGCAGGGTCGGCAACGTAGACCATGGTTTTACCTCCTTTGCGCTTTTTGACTTTATACACCACCACAAAATGGTTCTGATTCCAGTGGGCGATACAGGGCAAAGGCACATCGTTGCACAGTTGTTCAAAATTGATTTTCACCCCTGTGGTACGGAATCCTATGGTTTCGGCCGCATCGCTGATGCCCAGCATACTCACGCCCTCCCGCGTAATAAAACTCCGCTGCCGCAGGGTTTGCAGGGTATAGCTGCGGCCATAATACTTGGCCACCATGCGCAGACAGGCAGGACCGCAGTCCATGGCGTCTAACTGGAGGGTAAAGGGAAAGCGCATGAGGGGTTAGGTTAAATGTTTAGGAACGCGAAGATAGGAATTTTATTTGGATTTCCTGTTTTGAGCTGCTTTCTGTCTTAAATCGTTCGTACGATGATATTCTTTTTTGTGCAGATGAGGCAAACGAACTGTTCATCGCCCTTGGATGCGAGAGGTGGAATAAGCACGTATCTACCCAATGTGTCTTGAAACCAAGCCGTTCAAAGCGATAGCACCTGTCAAAATCATCGTCTCCCCAGCCGTAGTGCTTTTCATTTTCCATGCCTGCGTAGATATATTTCTCCCTGTTTACCAATACCGCCCCCCCGACCAAACTACGGTGGTGCAGTAACTCCATTTTGTCCATATGCCGATAAAGAACGCGGATATCCTTTCGCTTCATAAAAAGAGTGCGGAGTATTTCGGATGTATTGTAACATGTTCCATTATACGGCCAAGCAACATCTGCCGTTTGGTTGCGCAGCATAGTTACCGCTTCAAGTACTGCTTTCTTGTCTACCACCACATCGGTATCCCAGATGGCTATGTACGGAGTGGCTACATTAGGCGTCATGGCGTTAAAACGCCGCGTCTTGTACAGCACGGGGTCTTTATCTTCTTTAAACAGATAGTTTATTTTTCTGTTTAGCAATCTTTTAAGAACTTGATTATTGTAACCGGATGCTTCAACTACAGTTACATTCGTGTCGAAATACTTGAGCAAGGCCTCCGTTACCGTTAGCGTATTTTCTAATCGTTGTACCGAATCAAGCCGTACCAAAATGAGGAATGTTATGTCCTTTAAATCTACCTTCATATCTTTTACGCATGTTTTGATTTTGCATCGGTTAGCGCCATGAATACACCGCAAAGTCCGGAAAACAGCCCTCTATTCCGCATCAAGTACTCCGGTTCGCGTTCCACTAAAGTCCATATATCAGACGATTCTATCTTGTCGATTATTTTGGTGGTCCATTGCTGCACATCATTTTCCGAAAAGTATTTTTGCAAGGCAGACAGCAACAGGTAGACTCCGGAAGCACCACCGTCTATGTAGATATTCCTGCTCCTTAATTCTTCATCAAGAATCATATTGACGTCGAGCCTGTCTTTAAGCAGTTGGATATGACTACTCCATCCGCCTACATCAATGTGCCGCATTACCGAATCCATACCCCACATCAAGAACAATCGGTTGGCATGAAGTCGTGGGAGCATAGACAGCACGTACATGCCGACATCTTCCAATATCTTAACTATGCGGTAATTATAAAAATTTAACTCATATATCCTGCCAAGCACAAACAGAAATTGTGGCAACAGGTAGTTAAATCCGTAAAGTGGCGGTTCTTCAAAAAATGAAGCATCTGCTTTTTGATAGATATGGTTTACCGTTGCAATTATCAATTCTCGATAGAGGTACTCCGATTCGCTTCCCTCCTTTTGGTCATTAATCCGGAGGCACAAGTAATATAGAATCTGAATGAGTGACAGTGAGTTGATATTGTCCAAGTAAATTGAATAGCTCAACTGCTTGAATATCGCATTATCCACATCGCCAAGTATCTCGTTGGGACTCCCTTTGGCGTGGGACTCCTTTAGCAGGTAGCGAATAGCCAGCCCTATTCCCGCCAATCCATTCATCAGATCTATACTCCTTGTTTGAGAGGCCTCATTAAAAACCTCCTCCAACAGGTTTTCGGCTACTTCCTGATACTTCTTGTTCTTTTCATGCCTCGCCAGCCAAAAGGCAAAGAGGCAAAAGCCCATTTTCCCGTTTGCCAAGCCTAAGGGGGCATCTTGGCTAAAGGAACTCATTAGGCGGTCCTTTAACGAAGGTGTTTCCAATAGTTGGTAGTGCGCAGCATCCCACCCAATTCCGAATTGATTCAATGGTTTCCATGCCCCTCCCCATTCAAGCCCTGCTTCGATACCCAGTCGACCAAAGGAAAGCCACAATTGGGCATTTTCCTCGGTAATCGCCCAAGGGATACTGCCATCGGCTAATATCGGTACAATATCGGCAGCAACTCCGTCTTGGTGAAGAGTGTGTCTAACTTTTGTAATAATTTGTTTCGCTTTTTCTGCGTCAAGTAAGTGCAGTCCAGCTATTTTGCGAAGACGGTTGATTTCTTCTATGCTCTCCCTGCCTTGGGCGTAATAAGCATCTTGAACTTCTTGTGTGCGAATGGTTTCAAGAATAAGGTATCGCAATCCGTTCCTGTCAAGCACAGAAAGAAATGCTTCAAATATCGGTTGCGCTTCTGGCTTTAATAAATTGATTTTCATAACATAATTACTCCAAATTGAGAGGAAAACACTATAGTACTGCTAATACTATTATAGTCACTGTACATTATAAGCCCTTTACGCAGCATTATACGTGCATATCGCTGAATATGAAGGTGTAGATTTTTTTGTAACTGTTCCGTTTTGAGCAAGAGCGCTTCATAAAAATGCTTTGGGCGTGGGATGATATAAGTAAGTACCAAACTTTCGGTCAGAGAAAGTTCGGAATATGGCTTGCCAAAGTAAAGCAGGCTGGCATGATGCAGTCCATATACATTGGGGGCAAACTCAATCAAGTTCAAATACAATTCTAAAATATCTTCTTTTTCTATCTTGAAATAGTTCTCTATCAACAACGCAATCACACACTCTTCCACCTTGCGAAGTATGTTCTTATCATGGTTAAGAAAAAGATTTCGTACCAATTGCATAGTGATGGTGCTGGCGCCTCTCTCGAATTTCATGCTGTTGAAGTTGGCCAATAAAGCAAGGTCGATGCCATAAAGATCTATTCCTTTATGAATCCCAAAATTGGGGTCTTCCGTACATATTACGGCATTGGCTACATGCTCCGGAATCGTTTTGTAGGGAATATAGCCTTCAGCTGTAAAATAGCTGCCGCCGTGTTTGGCAAAGAGGGTATTGAGTAGAAATTGCTTGTCAACTTGGACACTATTTTCGTGGGTTAGCTCAAAGTCATCCGCTTTTATGGAAGCATTAAACCAAACCGGCTGCGCACTATTTTTAGCGTAAGCAAGGATAGCATTGATTAGCAGGGGAATATCCGAATAGAAATTTTGGAGATGGCTAAATATCAAGTTATCACCCATGATAGAAATGTATTTGTCCCAATTTAAACTTAACTCAGAAAATACTTTTATTTGTCCGGCCTTTCGCTGAGTTTGTACTATTAACATTATTTCGTTGGCTTCAATATGGATAGTTGCATTTTTTCTATTGACTCCGAGGGTAATAAGAATATCCGATAATGCAAACTTCTTTTTAGCAATAATTTCCCAATTTGTGCTAAAGTGCTCAACCATAATCTCTCCTACCAACCAGCCCCCGGTTATGCTTTGCCATAAAGACAACTTGAAGATTATACGTTCTACGCGGACTATCTCTTTCTGTTCACGGCTGGTTATAACCACATTACTTAACAGCAACTTTCTAAGACCAAGCAGACGTACTGTTTGAACGGAAACGGAAAGCCCAAACCTGCCTAATAGTCGTGTAGACAATGATTGAATACGTGAGGAGATTTTATGTTCGAGGTAACACTTCATTTTTCCATGCCGCTATTACTCTTTACTCTCCCGCGCCTTTTTAGACTTGTAATGTTTTAGCAAAAAGTCATATACCACCGCCTCGTGCATACGTTGTTTGCTGCGGAACCAGCGGTTCATCATCATGTGGGTGTAGCTCGATAACAGGGCATTGAGCTTTTCGCCTTTTTCTACATGCTCCATGATTTGACCGGCAATCGGC
>WRBG01000002.1 GCA_009784635.1 Bacteroidales bacterium
GTAGAGGTCAACGTATTCGCCGCTCAATAATTCGCCGTCCATGCCGTCTTCCAAAAGTATTGACAGGTCCGAAGCGCCAATTCCCCATGCGTATCCCCTATTTCCGAGCATACTAAGCTCATTTTTGTTCACATAAAGTGCAAGGTAATGATTCATATCGGGTACTTCCACACGGACAGAAACCGGCCAATACCTGTTGGGATAGCTTTCATTCCAGTTCTGGTTTCCTATATTGTTGAGTCCATAACCAACTGTTCCAATTTCTCTTACACCATTCATTAAAACCTGCGCCGAGGTATCCATACCGGCCCAAACGGCAGGAGCCGCAGGCATCACCGAAGTAGAAACGGCCATCGGGTATCCTTCCACGTCCACTTCAAGGCGGTAAACACTTCCGGGACGGGTGGCAACTCCGCTTAACCTCCGGCTGAAACCGTTTTGCCCCCACCTCCAGTTATCGCCAAATTGGGTTATATCTGTAGACATGTCAAACGGGCCCGGTATGGAGAGGAGCAGCGCGCCGTCTTCAAACAGGCGTATTTCACCGCTGCGAATGTTATCGTATTTAAGTCGTACCCGTTGACTTTTTGCCAGCGAATTGCCTTCCATAAGCGTGATGTCAAAAACACCGGTTCTGCCATCGAGTATGGCGGTAACAGACAGTTTAGGCGGAAAATCGAGGCGTTCAATATCCAATTCCCTTACCATGGTAAAGTCGCAAGCCACAAGAAAAAACAGAGCGTGAAGAAGAACGAATAACGATTTAGTGTTCAATATTTTCATGTTTTTTGATTTTTTATTTATGGAATCTCCACGTTTAGAATTTAAATTGGAAACTCAGAGACGGGATTATCGGAAACAGGCTGTATTGCATGAATCTAAATTCGCCCCATCTATCTTTTTCTATATTTATATGATACGGATTTTTGCGGTTGTAGGCATTGTATACGCTCCATACCCAGCGACTTTCGCCCCACTTCCTTTGCTTGATAAAGGAGAGGCTTGCATCTAAACGATGGTATGGTTCCATGCGGTATCCATTGCGTTCGCCGTACTCAATATATTGATATGTGAGTCCCGAAGCAGCCCCTGTAAGAATCGGATGATTCACATCAAATACGCCTACGGGCAGCGTGATGCAGTTGCCCGAACTGTATACCCAAGTAATGGAAACATCAATGTCGCGCTTCTCTCTTTTGATACGCTGCATCAAAACGATGCTGAAGTCGTGGCGGCGGTCGTATTTGTAGGGGAAACGCTTGCCGTCGTTCAATTCGTCAAAGTGACGGTCTGACCACGACAGCGTGTAGCCTGCCCATCCCGTAAAACTGCCGCTCTTTTTCTCGGCAAACAACTCCATGCCGTAGCTGCGGCCGGTGCCTTGCAGGAGCTTTTGCTCCCAATCCTCGTCAATGTTTAAGAAGCTGGAGCCTTCTCTGTAATCCAGCACATTCGTTAATGTTTTGTAATATCCTTCGAGGCTTATTTCGTAATCTTCCCTATGGTTGTGAACAAATCCCAGGGCTATCTGGTCCGCTTTCTGCGGACGCAACAGCTCGGTGGCAGGAACCCACAGGTCTCTGGGAAAACCTCCGGCGTTGTTGGTCAGTAAGTGTACGTATTGTGCCATGCGCGAATAGGAAGCTTTGGCGGAAAGTTGCGGGCTAATCAAGTATCGGGTAGAGATACGCGGTTGCCATACGTTGTAGAAACTGTCGCCCATGCCGTATGCCGACCAGTGTAGCCCGACGTTGGTTTTCAGACGCTCGGTCAGCCGGATATCATCCTCTACATAAACGCTGTATTCCCATGCGTAGCGTTTGGAGGCGCCAAAATCGCGGCTTCCTGTCGTATCGCGGAGGGAAACCCTGCCCGGATTAAACGTGTGGTAAATGGCGCCGGCGCCAAAACGAACATAATGGTTAGGAGACGGAATATAATCGAACGCAATCCTCCCGCTCCGGTCCTGTATGCCATAGTTGTTGCGCAACTCGGAAAAGTTATGAACGGGAACTGTTTGGCCGCTGACGGAATGTGTTTGTTCACGGTCGTTTTTTCTACTGAAATTGTCGCGAAATCGGCTATAAGCCAGCGCAGTATTGACGAACAACCGGTTGGTAATCACATAATTCCATCGTAAGGTTGTCATGAAGTTGCCCCATTGCATACTAAAATCCATCTTGTCGGTACCCGAAATGATATTGTCGTGTTCGTATTTGTATTTGCCGATTCCATACATCTTGTCGTCTCCCATGTAGGCGCTGAGGTAGATTCGGCTTTTATCCGAAAATTTGTGGTTGATTTTTGCGGTCAAGTCGTAGAAATAGAAGCCGGCTTTGGAGATTTCGCCCTGCATATTTATGTGGGCATCGCTTCCCGGGTCTTCTGCCATGCTGCTTAACGCACCAAGGGCGGGTCTCATCAACAAGTCCGCGTACGTGCGCCTGCCCGACACAATGAATGATGTGCGGTCTTTTACAATAGGGCCTTCCAAAGTTAGGTTGCTCCACAGCAGTCCAATGGCGCCCTCGCCGCGAAATTTTTGCATATTGCCCTCTTTCATGCTGATGTCGAGTACAGACGAAACACGTCCTCCGTACCTTGCGGGGAAACCGCCCTTGTAGGCTTCCATGCTATTGATGGCGTCTCCATTGAACATCGAAACAAAGCCCAGCAGGTGTGATGTGTTGTATATGGGCACTCCATCCAGCAAAACCAGATTTTGGTCCGGACTGCCGCCACGTACATGCAATCCGGTGCTGCCCTCATTGCCCGACTGTATACCGGGCGTCAGTTGCAAAGCCCTCATCACGTCTGTTACGCCCAAAGCGGCGGGAAGTGATTTTATCTGCGCTATAGGCATGCTTATCAAGCTCATCTGTGAACGCTCCCCTGTACGCAATGCGGCGGTAACTATAGCTTCCTGCAGGTGATGTCCTTCTGCAAGGTTTAGGTTAATCACCGTGTCGCGGTAAAGCTGGAAATGGAAAACTTGCGTGCGGTAGCCCATATACGAATATACAAGTTCCACCCTGCCTTCGGGCAGCGTCAAGCTGTAAAAACCAGCCCGGTTGGTAGAAGCAGCTGTCATATTGGTTTTATCGTACACCGTGGCGCCAATCAGACTTTCGCTGCTCAAACTATCTGTCACGTAGCCGCTGATGGTATGCCGCGGCGCCCTTTGCGCAAAAGCGCCGAACACCAAAACAGACAATAATACAACAGCGCATAGATATTTCATCATACTTCAATTAATATTTGTTTCTTATTCTTAAAAGCAATAAGAGGGCACAAAATTAGGCATAACTCCACGCCCTCTCATAATTACATTGGATTGAATACCTAAAGCAAAGTCAATCATCTTGCAGTACATATTTAATGACACGTTCCATCAGCATCATTTTCGCAGTCAGCATACGTTTGAGGTTCGGCATCACTAAGCGCACCACTGGTGGTGCCACCGCCCCCAGTGGGACAGGAGTTGCTTGGACAGCCATTATTGCACCATGAAAAGCCCATACAACCCCAAACACTCGTAATTATCGTCCCGCCCTTTACTTGACTCAGATGGTTATCGTCTAGACTTGAAATCTGTTCCCTCTTTAAAACTAATTTATTCCTATTCATTTTATTTATTTTTTCTTGTTTATACTGTGATTATTATAGATATGACGACCACAGACATCGTAATCTCTGCCTTTTATGCCAAGACACATAAGACAGAGGCTGCATGAATATTTGAAGGTGAATAAGTGCCATAATAGTACCGTTTAGATTAAAAACACGGATTCGTCCCAATGAATCAATTTGGGATTTTGAAAACTAAGGAGGGTTGAACCTACACCCGAAATGCCGACAAGCAGGTCAAGCGGATGTTCTTTATTGCCCTCTGTGAACACATACCCGACAACTCCCTCCGTTTCATTACCCAGCAAAAGGGTCCTTTTTAACCAGTAATTGGCTGCTTCCTCAAAGTAACTATTTTGGGTTTCATAATATAATCTATTAAATATGTGCGTAATACCTGATGCTCCATGACAAAATCCTGCATCTTTTACGCGAGTTTCTGTATCGTTTCTCCTTTGAGCAACCTGTTCCAGCATGCGTATTGCATCAATCTGCACCGGAAAAACCGACGACACGTGAAAAAGAATGTATAAAGCAGTCAAGTCTCCGTAGCACCAAGCAAGCCGCGACATGTTCTGCTTACTGTCAAACTGCGATATTTTATCATATTCTATCGAAAAAGGAAAATATGAAGGAACTCCCGAGCCATTCATGTGGTCAAGCATGAAGGATATATTTTCCCGCATCATTTCACTGCACTTTTGAGGTAAAATGTGTTGTAAATAACACTTATACAGAAAAAATAATGTGCCCGGTATTCCATGCGCCAATCCAAAATCTACTATTTCTTTTTTACTTTGCGGTCTTACCCGTCTCCATGTTAGATAGCCTCCCACATTTTCCCTGTCATGATATAGCCCATTTATTATACTTTCAACAATACTGAAATTTCCCCTTTTTAGAAAATAAAAGCCAATACCAACCGCGTGATGAAGCTGGTCATATTCTTTTTTTTCTATCATTAACTTCGCGTATTGCAAAAGAACCTTGTCAATATCAGACAAGTAATCATCTAAATCTATCTCTATTAAATCATTTTCCTTCAAGTAAATAATCAACCATGCAAATCCGGCTATGCCGGAACAGTAGGAAACCATAGCTGCTTTTCCTGTATAAATCTTTTCGTTTATTAGACCAATTGTTTGATTCAACTTATCTAAAAACCTTGCATCATCCGAGTTTCTATAAAATAAAGACAACAATAACCCCACTCCCGCCAAACCATCCAACAAGCCAACCTTGTCGGTATAATCCAAGTTACAACTCAACAGATATTCGCCTATTTGCTTTTGCTTACGATTAACCTGTGGCAGAAGCTCGTTGTCAATTTTTATAGTCGCTAAACACACCTTTATCGCATTTTATTATTTGCGACGAAGATAAATAAAACGATTTAATCTGACAACTACACAACCGTGTACATTTTGACTGCCTTGTATTGCGTTCATTTTTAAGGCATACTGAATTATTCCCGAATTATCTTGTGTTTTTCTCTATATTTCCCGAGTTTTACTCCGTCAATTTTCCTGTTCTTATCGCGTATCGTATTGTCCACTCTCCTACGCCTTCCCGTATTGCAATAGAATTGACGCTACAACCTTTGTTCAACTCGTCCTGTACACGCAAGAGCTTTTCCGGCGTCATCGGTCGCCGCTGCTTCTTGGGTTCCGTATTTTTTTTCTGTTTGGGATGATTGGGATAATCAAATATCAACCGATGATTAAATGCATAAATAACGGACTCAGTTATAGAATTGGTTTTCAGTTTTTTGAAAATAGCCCTCTTTCTACTCTGGTAAGCATGATACGAAATGCACAACTTGTTGGCTGCCTCCATGCCTATTTTCCCACGATGGACCAATCTCAGCACCCCCTTTTCTTGCTCGCTAAGCATCGGTATCCTCCTTTTTATCCATTCTTTACTTTCCAACACAAATTCTTCATAATCTACACCATCAGTATAATGGGCGCACAGACACCCGGATTTATTTAATACCGAGCTTGACAGCAAGCACAAGCCAAACTGTAGCCGTTTATTGACAAATACAGGTCTTAATTTGTGGTAAATCATCATGTGCCTTGATTGATGCTTCATGCGGACGGTAAATGAAAAATAATCAAGAGCGCCCAAGTCATTCATATCAGACATGCGCTGCCGGATAACATCCAGCGCCTCCATCAACAACAGCAGGTCGTCTGGATGAATCACTTTCGAGAAAAAATTGTATCCCAACGACAAGACTTGTTCTACGGTGTGGCCGCAAAGAAAGAGCGGGTTGTTAGCCACAAAGTAGAAGCCTCGTTTGGAAAAGTCAATCACATACATTGCCTCCATACTGATGGCTGCAAAGTCGTTCATACCGAATGGTATCTGGTCGTTGAGCGGTGCAACAAAATCTATTTGAGAATCATCTATATTCACGATTGTAGCGTAAAGTCGTTACCGCAAAAATACAAAAATGCCCGAATTGAAAGGATTTTATGTATATTTGTAGGATGAAAACGAAGGTTCTGATTGTAGAAGATGACGCTGCTTTTGGAGCCATGCTTAGGGCGTGGTTTGAGCGCAATGGGTATCAGACGGCGCTTTGTACAACGATTGCGGCTGCCAAACAGGAACTTACAAAAAATCGCTACCACCTCCTTTTGAGCGACCTGCGGCTGCCCGACAGCGATGGCATTATGCTTTTGCAATGGGTAAGGGAGCAACATATGGCCACGCCCGTAATCATCATGACCGGATATGCGGAGGTTCAAAGCGCTGTGGCGGCCATTAAGTTGGGCGCAGAAGATTATCTGGAAAAACCCATTGTGCCGGATGTACTCAAAGAAAAGATAGAGAACGCTTTGGCAAAACATAAAGGGATGGTTACGCCGCATGTTATGCAGGAGAAAAAAGAAGCGTCCCAAATTGTGCTTGGACACAGCGCTATAGCCAGACAGGTGTACGACCATATTACACGGGTGGCTCCCACCAAAATGTCGGTGTTAATCCTTGGCGAGAGCGGTACGGGCAAGGAATATGCGGCCAAGATGATTCATAACCACAGCCCAAGGAAAAATAAACCTTTTATTGCGGTTGACTGCGGCAGTCTTTCCAAGGAACTTGCCCCCAGCGAACTGTTTGGACACATCAAGGGGTCTTTCACATCGGCCATTGACAACAAAACGGGCGTCTTTGAGCTGGCAAACGGCGGAACGGTGTTGTTAGACGAGGTGGGCAACCTGCTCTACGAAGTACAGGCGCAATTACTCAGAACTTTGCAGGAGCAGAAAGTACGCCCTGTGGGTTCTGCAAAAGATATCCCCATAGATGTACGCATTGTGGCCGCCACCAACGAAGATTTGGAGTCAGCCATTGCCGAGGGACGTTTTCGCGAAGATTTATATCACCGCCTCCATGAATTTTCGCTCTTTATTCCGCCATTGCGCAACAGGGAAAACGACATCAGCCTGTTTGCCCATGAGTTTTTGAGAGAGGCCAATGATGAGTTGGCGCGCAATATACAAGGGTTTAGCCATCAAACTATTACCCTGCTTGAAAAGCACCACTGGAGCGGCAACCTTCGCGAGCTGCGTAATGTGGTCAGGCGCGCTGTACTCTTTGCCAAGGGAGACCATATTGTTCTTGACGATTTGCCTCTTTTAAGCGAACCTAAATCTCAAGACTTTACCCTTTACCCCGGCAACGAAAAGGGGCAGATAGAAGCAGCGCTGCACAAAGCAAGGGGCAACAAAACCTTGGCGGCGCAACTCCTTAAAATTGACCGAAAAACACTTTACAATAAGATGCACGTCTACGGCATCAAATGACGATGGAAAGTATCTTTTCCACATCCTCCCGCCATCCCTCATATTCGCTGTTCCGGTGGGCGTCCATTTTGCGCAACTCCTCTGTGGGATAGCCTAATTGGGCAAACATCGGAAATATTTTGTGGCAAACGGCTTGAGCTTGCGCAAAGTTGTTGTGGGCAACCGCTTCCTTGAGTATAGAGAAGTTTTCTGTGGTGGAAACGCGAAAAAGCGACATGATTTCGTCCCGACTATCTCCCAAAAGTTCATCGCAAGGGCCGCCCTCGCCTGCCACTTCGCGTAAAGATTCTATGGTAAACGGTTTTGCCAAAAAGTGGGAAAACCCAAGCTCCGCCGCTTTTTGCGCAGAAAAGTCGGCGCGTCCCGTCATGACCGCCACGGGAACGGCCCCCGCCACTTGACGCAGTACATCCAATCCCGAAATATCGCCCATCTCCATGTCGGTAATAACAAAATTGTAGTCGTTTTCCACCACCTTGTGTCCCAACCTTAAAAGCATGTCGGATACTATTTTTACCACTACCGGATTGTCGTCATAAATCTTGATCCTTTTGGCTCCTTGAGGTACCTCGACCTGCGCATATTCGGCCGGAATAGCCACCGTAACAACAGTCCCCTCCCCCACTTGGGAACTGAGGGCGATGCTCCCCCCTAATAATTCTGTAATTCCATGAACTACAAACATTCCCAAGCCTGTTCCCTCTGCCGCCGAACTATTTTCCTCAATCCGGCTAAAGGGTTTAAAAAGTTGAGACTGCTTTTGGGGAGGAATGCCCATCCCCGTGTCTTCTACCTTGATATGGAGCCGGTTTTTGTCGAATGTGGCGTTGAATGTAACGGAGCCTGCTTGGGTATATTTAATGGCGTTGGATACAAGGTTGATTACCATCTGCTTGAGCTTTACCCTGTCGGTGCGGATTCTTACATCGTCCGCCACAAACGAGAAGGCAAGCGATTTTTGACTCGCCAATGGGAGGAACATATTGTGGATATCTTCAAATAAGTTCTTGATATTGAAGTCAGAATCACTTTTTAAAAGGGTGCCTCGTTCCAAGCTCGAAAACCCCAAAAGGTTCTCAAGCATCGCAAGGATATGTTCTGACGAATTTTGCATGGAGCGCACATTGGGGTCGCTCTCCATGAGCGCCAGATAGCCCATCATGGATTGGAGCGGGGTTTTTACATCGTGCGATACGGCAAGGAGCAGCCGGTGGCGACTCTCCATAATCCGGCGGGTACACTCATGGGCGGCTTCTAAGGCAAGACGGGCTTCGCGTCCCTTATTTATATCTGTGATTATCAGAATAATAAAAACAAGAATGATGGCCAAGCCAAAAACGCCCCCAATGCTGGAATAGACATAGTTGCGCCATATGGCCTCCTCGCCGGTATCAATCATCGTTAAGATGGAATGGAGCGTCTCTTTGTGAAACTCAAGAAGCAACGCAAAGATTTCCATATTTATATCTCTGTTTGAGGAGATTAACTCTGCCACCCGCCTTTCTATCGTTCTCAAATTTTCTTCATAAATTCTTTGCGCTTGCTGTGCAAGACGTTCTTCTTGATACACCACGGTAAGGTTGTCTTGAACCGTTTTGACGGTATCGGCCCGCTGATTCACCACAATGGTAACTGCGTCTCTACTTGGATTGAACACCTCGCCCAAACGTCTGAGAAGTCCCTTTCTGGGCAATTCGCTCACTACCGTATCTTGGACGGCGCTAGAGGCATGTTGGATATTCTCGCTCGAATGTGGCGCAATTTCCGGCTTCCGTTCAGCCGTTAATCCAATTCGTCCGCCATCGGTAAATTGCCGGTTTAACTCCGTAACATTCTGCATCTGTTCGTGGAGCAAAAATGCAATCCGCTGCAATTTCTCCTCCTCCGCGGGTTTGAACGCCGCAATGGTATCTATCAATTTCTCGATGGAGCCAACAGATAGGGTATAATCGTTCAGATAATTTCCATTTCTTGTAGATATAAAGAGGCTTACCGACGATTGCGCATCGTTGACCGCAACCATCAAATCATTGACAGCCAATAAAAGCACCTGCTGGCTTTCTATCTCGAGGCGTTGAAAGGAAATATTTTTGCGAAGGGCGTTGAGATACAAGGTCATGGCAACCACCGCCAAAGCAACTATCAAATAGATAATCGCCGCTTTAAATCTAATTTTAAATTCAATACTCTTTCCCATGCTACAAATATAGCAATAAATTATTTAAAGCGGGGAAATTTACGCAATATTCCACACATTTCTACACTTGTCAAAACAAACGGAAATTACATAATTATTTAATATACAGCATATTTTTATGAAATCGAAAAAGTGGCACAGTCGTTGCGTATTTACTTGAAAGAGTAATAAACCTAAATTTGAAAAAATAAACCTAAGTCGTTTTGTTGGATTTAAGCGCAGGGGTCGTTCGCAAAAAAGGGCGACCCCTTATTTATTGACGGATTTCATGTATATTTGCAGGCCATTTACATATGCTTATGACAAAACAAGAACACATTGCTGTCCAACAGCCGGCGCCTACTCATGATGAACTTAGAGTCATTGCAGAAGCCATGCTCGACAAAAAGGCCCAACAGGTCTGCTCTTTGGACCTGCGTAAACCCGGAGCTTCTATCTGCGACTATTTTGTAATCTGTAACGCCGATTCCGGTACTCAAGTGGCGGCTATTGCCGAACACATAGAAGATAAGATGTACGCCCAATGCCGCCGTAGTCCCCGCCGCAGCCAAGGCAAGGAAAACGCTTTTTGGATTATTATGGACTACGGAGATATTGTGGTTCACATCTTTCAAACGACTTACCGGTTGTTTTACCGCTTAGAAGAACTCTGGGCCGATGCAGAAGTCAAACACTATACCGAATAATTATGCCCAAACAAAATACCCCCCCTCCAAAGCCGACCAAAACTAATATACCCAAGCCCAATTATATGTGGATATATGCGGGTCTGCTTGCCATGTTGTTCTATATTTGGTTTAGCCATGACAGCAGTTCGCCGGTAAAAACCGAATGGTTAGTAGTAAAAGAGGTGATGATTCCCTTGGGAGATGTGGAAAAAGTAGTCTACATCAGCAATATAGGACAAGCTAATATCTACTTGAAGAAAGACAGGTTAGACAAATACGAGGAAGACAATATCCCCCAAAAGCCGCCCCATTTTTATTTTATTGTTCCGGGAAACTCGGATTTGGAAACCAAATTGGAAGAAGCGAGGGAACAGCTTGAACCGGACCTGCGGTTTGGGATAGAAGTGGATAAACAAAACAACTTTTTCAGTAATTTGCTCGACTGGTTGTTGTTGCCTATCTTGTTGATTGCGGTTTGGATTTTTATGTTCCGCCGTATGTCTCGGAGTATGGGCGGCGCGGGAGGCATGGGCGGAGGCATCTTCAGCGTAGGCAGGTCGCAGGCCAAACTGTTTGACAGAGACAATACCGGAAAGGTAAACTTTAAGGATGTGGCCGGATTGGAAGAAGCCAAGATAGAGGTGATGGAAATCGTAGACTTTCTCAAAAATCCCCAAAAATATACCAGTTTGGGCGGGAAAATCCCCAAAGGAGCCTTGTTGGTAGGCCCTCCGGGGACAGGCAAAACCTTGTTGGCAAAAGCCGTAGCGGGAGAAGCCAATGTTCCGTTCTTTTCCATTTCGGGCTCTGACTTTGTAGAGATGTTTGTGGGCGTGGGCGCTTCGCGGGTGAGAGACCTGTTTCGTCAAGCCAAAGAAAAAGCCCCCTGTATTGTGTTTATCGATGAAATTGACGCGGTAGGACGGGCACGCAGCAAAAACGCCGGGTTTACCTCAAACGATGAAAGGGAAAATACATTAAATCAATTGCTTACAGAAATGGATGGCTTTGGTTCCAACAGTGGAGTCATTATTTTAGCCGCCACCAACCGCGCCGATATTTTGGACAAGGCCCTCATGCGGGCGGGCCGCTTCGACCGCCAAATCCACGTAGACTTGCCCGAACTCAAGGAACGGTTAGAAATATTTAAGGTACACCTGCGGGGACTCAAATTAATGGATGGTTTTGACATTGAGTTTTTGTCTAAGCAAACGCCGGGGTTTTCGGGGGCCGATATTGCCAACGTGTGCAACGAGGCCGCCTTGATTGCCGCCCGCAATGGCAAAAATTCGATTGAAAAACAAGACTTTTTAGACGCCATTGACCGGATTGTGGGGGGATTGGAACGGCGCAGCAAAATCATCAGTCCACAGGAAAAACGGACGATTGCTTTTCACGAAAGCGGCCACGCCACCGTGAGTTGGATGCTTGAGAACGCCAATCCCCTGCTCAAAGTAACGATTATTCCAAGAGGCAGGTCCTTGGGCGCCGCTTGGTATCTGCCCGAAGAGCGACAGATTACCACTATGGAACAAATGCTCGACGAGATGGCTGCCGTCTTGGGCGGACGGGCGGCAGAAGAATTGGAAATCGGAAAAATCTCTACCGGAGCCATGAACGACTTAGAGAAAGTAACCAAACAGGCTTATGCCATGGTTGCCTATTTAGGTATGAGTAAAGAAATCGGCAACCTCTGCTTTTTTGATTCCTCGGAGGGGGCCGGTTATAACCTTACCAAGCCTTACAGCGAAAAAACGGCCGAACTCTTAGACGCCGAGGTCAAGAAATTGATTGAAGATTCCTACGCCCGTGCCCTCAATGTATTGAAAGAAAATCGGGAAGGCTTGGTTAAGTTGGCAGAATTGCTGTTGGAACGCGAGGTGATTTTTGCGGAAGACCTCGAACATATTTTTGGCAAACGCAAAACATCGGCTCATGCTTAAAACCCTTATCATACGTAGTCTGAGTGGATTGATATTCATGGCCGTCATGATAACGGGACTGTTGCTGCATCCCACGCCCTACGTCCTGCTCATGATGCTGGTTACGGGTATCATGACCATGGAATACTTTCGCATGACATTGGGCAAACAACATGCTTTTGCCCAATTTGCCGTCATTTTGGGAGGCTGGATGCTTTTTGCCCTCTTTTACTTATCAATGCGTTACCATATTCCGGCTGCATGGTTCCTCTTGCTGGTCTTGCCGCTCTCTACCGTATGGATTAGCCTGCTCTATCAAAAAAACGAGCAAGCCTACCAATCAGCTCCTTGGCTCTTTATCCCCTTGATTTACATCGCGCTCCCATTTGCGCTAACCAATATCCTCGTATTTAATCAAATGGGTATCTTCTCCGGAAAGTTGTTGCTGGCTTTGTTTATCCTGCTTTGGGTCTCCGATGTGGGGGCTTATGTTTTTGGTATGGGTTTTGGGCAAAAGAACGGGCATAAGCTGTTTCCCCGCCTTTCTCCCAAAAAATCGTGGGAGGGTTTCTTTGGAGGCCTTGTCACCGCCCTTATCGCCGGCTACATCCTGCATCTTGTCCATTGGTTGCCTTATCATTGGATACACTGCCTTGTTTTGTCCTTGCTGCTGCATGTTTGTGGGGTATGGGGCGACTTGGCTGAATCTCAACTCAAACGCTATTTTGGCCAAAAAGACTCGGGAAAAATCATGCCCGGCCACGGCGGCCTGTTAGACCGTTTTGACGGCGCGTTGCTCGCTTTTCCCGTTGCCATTGCCTACCTTAAACTTCTATCTATTTAAAAAACAATGACTATACATAAAGAAGGATACAAAATAGTGGCCATCGGTTTTACCGGATTGATTATTGCCGGATTGATGGTCTATTGGTTTCTCCATGCCGATTACCGGATTAGCTGGCCCCTTTATATGCTGCTGATGGGCATCGGCCTTTTTTTATTATTCTTTTTTCGCAAACCGAATCGCGCTTTTCATGTTGACCCAAAGGCAATCATCTCCCCTGCTGACGGCAAAATAGTCATCATTGAAAAAGTAGTCGAACAAGAATACCTCAAGGAGCACCGGATACAGGTCTCCGTTTTTATGTCGGTTTTTAACGTCCACGTAAATTGGTTTCCGGTCAGCGGCAGGATAGAATACGCCCGGCACCACAACGGCCATTTTCATGTGGCTTGGCATCCCAAATCCTCGGAACAAAACGAACGCACTACCGTAGTTATCAATCAAGGCGGCAAAAAAATACTCTTTAGGCAAATTGCCGGACTCATCGCCCGCCGGATTGTGAGTTACGCCAAGGTAGGCAAGGAAGTACCCCAATGCGGTCAAGCCGGATTTATCAAATTTGGCTCGCGGGTAGACCTGCTCCTGCCCTTAAACAGCAAAATCGCGGTAAAAAAGGGACAAAAGGTCAAAGGCGGCCAAACCGTCATTGCCTACTTAGCCGACTAAGGATTGGGGAACGATTGCCGTTTTACTTTATCTCTTCAAAGACTACTCGGTGCTTACTGAGTTTTCTGCCATCAATGACGGTATCAGCCGTAACTACTTTCATGGTATACTTAGTAGTGTCATAGTTAAACTGTAGGTTGCCATCATCGCCCCTTTGAACATCCACATCATCGGGAAATGATTTAAGAAAATTTTGCTCTTTAATCAGTTGTTCATTAATCCACTGTTCATTATTCAATAGATTACCTGTTACATCCTGCTTTCCTTGTGTTCCGCCCACTTGATTTTTTCCTACTGCTTTTTCTAATTCAAATAAGACCAAAGTTATATCCAAATCCGGAGTAGTCGCAATAGCCCACATTGTACTATCATCGTCCGAAACACACAAGTAGCTGCATGGTATATCTAATGCATATTCTTTTACAAGAACGCCATTCCAGTCAAAAATGCGCAATATCTTGCCCTCAAAATTAGGGGTTATACCCTGTTCAAGAAATGTTTTGCCACTAAATATTGCATATACAAAGTTATCAGTGGCATAGGTCGCAATATATCCACGCTTTCCGTTTGCATTGTACGCCACGCCTCCATCGGATACTTCTTTGTACGAGGGATACTCATTTTCAATTTTAGCAATCGGTTTAATATTATTGTGTTCAATTTCATAAAAATGAATGATTTCTCCTTGATAAGAAGAATAAACAAACTTGTTTTTTGACGGATTTGCAGCAAGCGTGCCTTGATATGCACTTGACCTAATTGCCAATTGGCGTTCACTGTTATCTTGATACGGGTATTCAAAAAAAGTATTAACCGGCGTGCCGGTTGAATCCGCTAATAAAAACATTCCTTCATCAAATGAAAGTCCAATATATTGATTGAATGATGTTTTAATTATTCGGGAGAGGCGCCCTTGAATTTTTATTGCCTTATCTATGGCTACTCCTTCATGCTCATTGGGAATCCTAAATTCGTAATAAGTAGTTGACATCATATCCCATACTCCAACAGTTTGATTATTGAGGTATTGAATAGAATAGGGCATCAAAAATTCATTCGGCCCACGTCCTTTGTTTCCAAAATGAAACAAAGTTTGCGATGACTCGGTTTGTTTTAAACAAAAGAAAGGTTGCATAGATGGGGCGTATTCTATCCCCACGATATTGTCTTGAGAAAATGCAAGAAAGCCTCCAATACCAATGAAATGCTCACTCATGTCAATCGTTTGATGATTGAGTATGAGCATGGGGTCTGTCTGTTCATTATTTGAACAGCTGCACAAAAAAAGGAAGCAAATAATCTGAATAAAAAATAATCTGTACTTCATGGGTATGGTGTTTTGGTCTATCATAATAGGTTGTATGACGAATGACTTCGCCATACAACCTTTCTAACCAGTTAGTAGTATCGGTTTAGATATAAACCCGATAACCCGTATCAAATATGGGACCAAATTGAACACAAATTACTGGCATGGGATAAAAAGTACAGTAAAACCACCCATCGCTATCATCGTCATTGTCATTAGGGTCATCAGCCAATGCTTCTATATTTGCCAGCATTGCATCCGAAAACTTATCCGATGAGTTAAGTCCTACATTAAATGCAGCTACGGCTGCAATTACTAAAGCGGCGATTCCGCCTAAGATTTTCTTTTTCATAATATTGTGATTTATAGTTTATTTAAAAATATTGTTTTTATAAGTTTTTTACTCGTATACGCTTCCGTTTATCGTCAATTTGAAGGATGTTTCTTGTATATTACAATAAACCTCAAGCGTTTTGCTGAAGTAGCCCGTTTCGTCGGGCGTCATTTCAATACGGACATTTGCTGTTTTTCCCGGTTCAATCGGACGCCTATCCCAATCAACATTTGCACATCCACAGGAAGTAGAAACGTGGAAAATGATTAATGGATAGCTTCCGGTATTCGTAACGGTGAAAACAGCAGGATTGGAACTGTCTTTTTGAATAGTCCCATAGTTATGCACCGATTTATCTACTTCGATAGTAGTAAGTATTGTCTGCTCTATGTCCTGTCCACCAATTTGTGATTTATACAAGTCCCAAATTTTCCGGTTTAATACCGGATTGCCAATCATTAGCACTTTATTATCTCTATCCAAAAGGAAGCACTGGTATTGCATCGCCTGCGGGAAATGATTCAACCGATTAACTGTACCGTTAACGTCCATAAATACTGGATAGTCAAATTGGTTTCTTGCAAATAGAAAAACCATCTCGTTCACACTTTTAGGTTGGAAAAAAAGCAGAAATCCAACTTTTCCACGAAATAAACTGTCGGCTTCTTCCATCAATTGTTTCCACTCAAACAATTTCAATCGGCAATCGCTGCATCCCGCAGAGTCAACATACATTAGGATTTTAAATTCTTTATTGAAAAAATCATTGCAAAATCCCAACGGCGCTTCTTTACCTGATACATAGCATGGTATACTCTCTATAAACAGGATTTCTTTTCCTGTCCATTCATTGACCATTTTTGCTATTTCATTCTGCTTTCTATTATCCTCGCAGGAACAAAGGGAACAAACGGCAATCAATAGAAACCAGAACAATTGTTTTTGAGGTATAACCATTTTGTTTTAATCGTTTGAGAAAATTTAGGAAAACACTCCCTTTGTTGGATTACGAAAATCTTCATGTTTCTTGGCCGTTGCTGCAAGGGAGACAACAACGGCCAATCTCTCAAAGTCATTCTTGCCCAACTGCCAAATATCAGGCGCGGCAAAAGGCCGCGACCTTACCAATATGCTACCCCGCTTCATTGTTCGAAAATAAAGCGGTGAAAAACGTGGGCCAAATACAACAATCCCCCTATCGGAATCAATGTGAAAGAACGCAAAAAGCCTGCATATAAAAATATGCAAGTATCTACGAATGAGCTCTCTCTCTCTCTCTCTCTCTCTCTCTCTCTCTCTCTGCAAATATCGTGCCAAAGTCTACATTTTCAGCAACTTTCTTGCCGATTCTGTCAACATGCAGATATATTTTGAACTTTTTCATAATCCCTGCAAATCTATAAAAAAGTTTTATGACAACCAAAAAAACGTTTATGGAGGATGCCGGATTAGCCGACTAAGGATTGGGGAAGCAGGGCGCTCATTTTTTGGGTCATTTCCTTGGCCCGAAGGCCGGCGGCATCGGCAAAGTGCCGGCTGTTGTCGGCAAAAATAATCCCACGAGACATATTGACTAACAGTCCGCAGGAATCATTCATTCCATTTTGGACTACCTCCTCCAAACTTCCTCCTTGGGCCCCTACTCCGGGCACCAATAGAAAATGTTCGGGAAGCAATGCACGCACCCTAACCAACTGTTGGGGATGGGTGGCTCCGACTACAAACATCAGTTGCTCTTTGGCGCCAAGGGTGCAGCTCTTTTGGATTACTGCTTCATACAGGGGTTGTCCGTTGGCAAGGAGCTGAAGTTCAAAATCAGAGGCCCCGGAATTAGAGGTTAGGGCCAAGATAATCGTCCATTTTTCCTTGTATTCGAGAAAAGGAGTCAGTGAGTCCGTGCCCATATAGGGGGACAAAGTAAGCGCATCTACATTCATTTCCTCAAAAAAAGCCCGGGCATAATGTTTGGCCGTATTGCTTATATCGCCTCGCTTGGCGTCTGCAATAACCAATATATTGGGATGGCGCTCACGAATATAGGATACAGTTTGGGATAATTGTGCCCAGCCGTTTGTGCCTTCTGCTTCGTAAAAAGCTGTGTTGAGCTTATAGGCTACGGCATAAGCGGCTGTGGAGTCTATAACCTCCTTGTTGAACAAAAATAAGGCTTGGGGATGGAGTTGCAGATGGGCCGGCAGCAGCGACCGGTCGCTGTCGAGGCCCACGCATAAAAACGAACGCTTTAGGCCGATTTGTTCAACTAACTGATTATATGTCATATCTTATTTCTTCTATGCGCTCAATCCATTTTTGGTCGCCGGCTACCAACTTCGGCCGCCGTATTCCCCATGCTCATGCCTCGCTCTCCTTCAATCGTTCTGCATTCTCCGCAATTTGCAGTTGGTCAATTACTTCTTGAATCGCCCCATCCATAAAAACCGGAAGGTTATACATGGTGTAGTTGATTCGGTGGTCGGTTACACGGCTTTGGGGATAATTGTAGGTGCGGATTTTAGCCGAGCGGTCTCCGGTGGAAACCATGGTTTTACGCTGGGAGGATATCTCGTTCAGATATTTTTCGTATTCCATATTGTAGAGCCGGGTACGCAATTCGGCCAAGGCCTTGTCGTAGTTTTTCAACTGGGATTTTTCGTCTTGACACTGTACCACTATGCCCGTGGGAATATGGGTTAGGCGAATGGCCGAATAGGTGGTATTTACCGACTGCCCGCCCGGACCCGACGAGCAGAAAGTGTCTTTACGTATGTCTTTTTCGTTTAATTCAATATCGAACTCGTCCGCTTCGGGCAATACCGCCACAGAAGCCGCCGAGGTGTGTACCCTTCCTTGTGTTTCGGTCTGGGGCACGCGCTGCACGCGGTGTACCCCGCTCTCGTATTTCATTACTCCATATACTCCCGTACCCGAAATTTTGCAAATCACTTCTTTAAAGCCGCCGGAAGTGCCCTCGGAGGTGCCGGTTATTTCCATCTTCCACCCCCTGCGCTCCACAAATTTAGCATACATTCTAAACAGGTCTCCCGCAAAAATAGAGGCTTCGTCGCCTCCGGTTCCGGCGCGGATTTCGAGGATGGCATTTTTGGCATCTTGAGGGTCGGTCGGAATCAGCAGCATCTTGATTTCTCCTTCCACGCCGGGGATGGCTTCCTCCAACAAAGCAATTTCTTCTTTAGCCATCTCCCTCATCTCCTCATCCTTTTCCACAGCCAATAACTCCTTGGCCGAAACAAGGTTATCCAACATCAGTTTATACTTTGCCCCCGCCGCCGCCAAAGGCTCCAATTCGCGATATTCCTTATTCAACGCCACATAACGCTTCATATCGGATACCACATCGGGCTGGGCCAACTGATTGGCAAGGTTTTCGTATTTGTCTTTCAGTCCCAGTAATTTATTTAACAAACTGTTGTCGCTCATATCCTAAAATTATCCTGCAAAGATAGGAAAACTTTGCTTCGCGTACATAAAGCATTACCTTTACGCAAAATATTACAACCCATGAAAAGAATCCTTATCCTTTGTACGACCGGACTGCTTTTTGTCTCCTGCGGGAACAATAACGTCCTTACTCCGGGTATCTGGAGGGCTGCCCTGCTTACGGAGCATTCCGTAGAAATTCCTTTTAACTTTGAACTGGAACTGTCGCCTGCCGACACGCTCATGTACATCATTACAGGAACAGACCGATATAAAGTCAAAGACATCAGCATGGTCGGAGATTCCATGTTTATCAATCTGCCTTTGTTCAGCGCAAAATTTGCCCTGCTTTTAGAGAACGGAGCGCTAAACGGGAACTTTATCCGCTCGTCCTATACCATGCCGGTGCGTATGGTCCCCGGAGACGCAAACCGGTTTAAAGTAACCAAAGGAGACGCCTCCCAAGCCGCCGGCCGGTGGCTGATTAGCTTGAATACCCGGAATGGCGTCCGGGAAATTATCGGGGAATTTGAAGAACACGAAGAAAAAGTAACCGGTTCGTTTTTGACGCCTACCGGAGATTATCGCTTTTTTGAGGGAACGGTAAACCACCAAAACCAACTGATGCTTTCTTCTTTTGACGGGAGCTTTGTACGCCTCTTTTTGGCTGATATTAACGGCGACCGGTTGGAAAACTTGAAAATGTACTCCGGAAGTAGCGGATTAGAAGAAGGTTCGGGCATCAAAAATCCGGATGCAGCCCTTCCGGACGCCTATGCGGTTACAGGGTTAAAAAAGGGATATACAAGTCTTGGATTCTCTTTTCCCAATGTAGACGGAGTCCCTGTTAGTCTTAAAGACGAGCGCTTTACAAACAAGGTTGTGGTGGTGCAGATTAGCGGCTCGTGGTGCCCCAATTGCTTGGACGAGAGTCGTTTTTTAATGGAGATGTACCGTAAATACGCGCCCAAGGTAGACATGCTCTGCCTCGCATTTGAGCGCGTTACCGATTTTGAGGAGGCCAAAAAAGAGGCCATGAAACTGGCAACTACGGCGGGCATCGAATACGACGTATTGATTACCGGCCACAGCTCATCCGCCGTACAGACCGCCCTTCCCGAATTGGACAATTTTAGGTCGTTCCCCACTACCATCATCATAGACAAGAAGGGAGAGGTCAGGCAGATTCATTCGGGTTTTTCCGGCCCCGGAACCGGCATACACTACCGTAACTATGTACAAAAATTTGAAGAATTTATAAACAAGCTACTCGCAGAGCCGGATGTAAAACCCAATTCATAAATACATTCCCTACTCGTACTGAGCAAGTATGTCTTTCAGTTGATTTGCCTCTACACGTCCATGCACCTTTTCGCCTATCATCACCACGGGAGCCAAGCCGCAGGCGCCCACGCAGCGAAGACAATTCAAGGAGAATTTTCCGTCCGGAGTGACGCCTCCTACCTCAATGTCCAACTCCCGTTTGAGGCCGTCCACAATCTTTTCGGCGCCCCGCACGTAACAGGCGGTGCCCATACATACGGCAATGGGGTATTTCCCTTTGGGTTTCATGGTAAAGAAGGCGTAGAAAGTTACCACTCCATACACCTTGGCAACCGAAATATTCAACTCCTTAGCAATAACCTGTTGCACCTCGGCAGGCAGGTAGCCAAAGGCTTCTTGGGTTTTATGGAGGACGTTGATAAGTTCTGACGCCTGATTATCGAACGATGCACAGATGTCTTTAATGGTTTGTATTTGGCAGTCTTGTAAAACTGTTGTGTTCATGGTAATGGTTGATTATTTCGATTTGTCAAAATAGTGTGTATGCAATAGATGATGCGCTTTTTCGCTCAGCGGACTCCCAAGAAATTCTTCGTACAATTTCTTTATGTACGGATTTTCGTGCGATTTGCGGACAGGCTTTTGGGCGTCTTCGCGATACAGCGCCTCATGGCGTGCTTGGAGGATGTGGGACTCTCCATGGTGGAGCGGTTGCCCACCACCGCCGATACAACCGCCCGGACAGGCCATGATTTCGATGGCGTGGAAGTTGTATTGACCCGACCGGATTCCGTCGAGCAGTTTGCGTGCGTTGCCCAATTGATGGGCAATACCAATATTGATTTTGGTGCCGTTGAAGTCAACGGTAGCCATGCGAATCCCCTCTAAGCCCCTAAGTTCACGAAAATCTACCTGCTCCAATTTTTTGCCTGTAAATATCTCATAGGCAGTACGTACTGCGGCTTCAATCACCCCGCCGGTTGTTCCAAAAATAACGCCCGCGCCGGTAGATTCGCCCATCGGATTATCAAATTCCGCATCGGATAAAGCCTTAAAATTGATGTTGGCCTCGCGGATAAGGTGGGCCAATTCTCTGGTAGAAAGGGCAAAATCTACATCGGGATTGCCGTTGACTTTAAATTCGTCTCGTTGACATTCGTATTTCTTTGCCAAACAGGGCATAATCGATACTACCACCAAATCTTCGCGTTTTACGCCTAATTTATCGGCTAAATAAGTTTTGGCCACTGCTCCAAACATTTGCTGGGGAGAACGGGCGGTTGAAGGCACGTCGAGCATGTCGGGATAGTTGTATTCAAAGAAGTTCACCCAAGCCGGACAGCAGGAGGTTAAAATCGGAAGTTTCACATTCTTGTCGCCCTCAAGGAACTTGGAAATACGTCCCAACAATTCCGCTCCTTCTTCCATGACGGTCAGGTCTGCGGCAAAATCGGTATCGAATACATAATCAAAGCCCATTTCTTTTAATGCAGCCGTCATTTTTCCGGTAACCAAAGTACCGGGCTCCATACCAAATTCTTCGCCCAAGGCAGCGCGAACAGCCGGAGCGGTTTGTACAATCACCGTCTTGGCAGGGTCTGCTAAGGCTCGGATTACCTTTTGGGTTTGGTCTACTTCTGTTAGGGCGCCGGTGGGGCAAACCGCCACGCACTGTCCGCAGAAGGTACAGGGCGAGTCAATCAAATCCCGCTCAAAAGCCGGAGCAACCACCGACATGAATCCGCGGTTCACGGCGTGAAGGGCGCCTACGGTTTGGATTACATTACAAGCCGTTTCGCAACGACGACACATGACGCATTTATCCATATCGCGGATGATGGAAGGCGACATATCTTTGCGATAGGTTGACATTTCGGCGTTTTCTACCGAGTGGATTTCACGGATGCCCAATTGCACCGACAGGTCTTGCAGTTCGCAACGTCCCGATTTAGGGCAAATCAAACAGTCTTTGGGATGGTCCGAGAGAATCAGTTCCAATACCGTTTTGCGGGCATTGAGCACTCTGGGAGAATGGGTTTTAATGACCATGCCTTCTGTGCAGGTAGTTACGCAGGAGGGCACCAAATTACGGCGTCCGGCTACTTCCACCACACAAATCCTGCATCCGGCAGGATGATTTTTGAATCCCACCGCTTCTAAATTCATATAGCAGAGCTTGGGAATGTCAATGCCTATCTGCTTGGCAGCATCGTACACAGTAGTATTAGGAGCTACTTCTACGGGTTTTTTATCTATCGTAACTTTCATATTATCTATCTAATTATTGGATGATTATTGCATTGAATTTACATTTTTCAAAGCAGGCGCCGCAACGGATACATTTATCTTGATTGATGAGGTGCGCCAGTCGTTTTTCTCCGGTGATGGCATTGGTGGGGCAGGCTTTGATACAGGCCGTGCAACCGATGCACTTTTCCGGAATGATAAAATACTGTTTCAATGCCTTGCATTGGCCGGCGGGGCACTTTTTGTCCCGCACATGGGCTAAGTATTCGTCGTAAAAATAATCGAGGGTCGAGAGTACGGGGTTGGGCGAGGTCTGGCCCAATCCGCAAAGCGCCGTGTCTTTAATTACGAAGCTCAGATTGCGCAAATAATCCAAATCTTCTTCTGTGCCCCTGCCCCTGCATATCCTGTGCAACAACTCGTGTAAGCGTTTGTTTCCTACGCGGCAAGGCGAGCATTTTCCGCAGGATTCCTCCACGGTAAATTCAAGGTAAAACTTGGCGATGGCCGGCATACAGTCGTCTTGGTCCATCACAATCATGCCTCCCGAACCCATCATCGAGCCGGCGGCAGTTAGGTTTTCGTAATCAATAGGCGTGTCCAAATGCTTTTCAATCAGACAGCCACCCGAAGGGCCTCCCGTTTGCACGGCTTTGAACTGTTTGTCGCCTTTGATGCCGCCTCCGATTTCAAAAATAACTTCGCGGAGGGTAATCCCCATAGGCACTTCTATCAAGCCCACATTATTGATTTTTCCGGCCAATGCAAATACCTTGGTACCTTTGGACGTTTCTGTTCCGATGCTTGAAAACCATTCGTGGCCTTTAAGGTAAATCGCCGGCACATTGGCAAATGTTTCTACATTGTTCACGTTGGAAGGCTGACCCATATAGCCCGATTCGGCGGGGAAGGGCGGTTTTACGGTTGGTTCGCCACGCTCGCCTTCCATAGAATGAATCAGAGCTGTTTCTTCTCCGCAGACAAAGGCGCCGGCTCCGTAACGCAATTCAAGCTCAAAAGCAAAACCGCTTCCAAAAATATCTTCGCCCAAAAAGCCGAAGTCTCGCGCCTGCTCTATGGCAATTTGCAAACGCTTGATTGCCAAAGGATATTCTGCGCGGATATACACCAAGCCTTTGGACGCCCCAATACAGTAGCCGCAGATAGCCATGGCCTCAATCACAGAATGTGGGTCGCCTTCGAGAATCGAACGGTCCATAAAGGCGCCGGGGTCTCCTTCATCGGCATTACATATTACGTATTTTTGGTCGGCCTTATTATTATAGGCGTATTCCCATTTGAGGCCGGCGGGAAAACCGCCGCCGCCCCGACCTCGAAGTCCGGACTTTTTCATAATGTCTATGGCCTCGACTTGGGACATCTTGAGCACTGCGCCCAAAGCGGCATAACCATCTCGAGCAATATATTCGTCCATGTTTTCGGGGTCAATAAAACCGCAGTTGCGCAGGGCTATCCGGATTTGTTTATGCTTGGACTCATCTTTTGCATCAATCGTTTGATAATCAACTGGCAAAATGCCATTAATCTCCTCTCCCCGCTTGATATATTTGTCCACAATTTCAACGGCCTTTTGGGTATTTACGTAGCCGAACACTACCGGCTCGCAGCCGGGTTTATGCACTTCCACAGTCGGTTCGGCATAGCAGTAGCCTACACAGCCGACTTGACTTACCACAGCATTTAGGTTTTCCCTTTCCATTTTTTCGAGAAAGGCATTCATGGTCTCACGAGCGCCCGAAGCAATGCCGCAAGTAGCCATACCTACTTTGACTTGCACCATACCAGCGTCGTCGTTACTTTTTGGGTGGAGCCGGGGGTTGTTAACTACCTGCTGTTTCCTATTGAGCAGGCCTTCCAGCGACCTAATTTTATTCATATTAATCTTTGTTTTAAAAAATTTAGGGCCGTAAAGGTAGAGATTTTTTTTGTAACGGCAAAAAATAAAGGCCACCCGGTGGGGGTGTAGATTCAACAACCGGTACCGGGCTTCGACAATACGGCTACCGGAGTTGAGGCGTTTGCGAGGGAGGGCTGTAGGTGTAATCCCTTGGCAGCATATCTCCAAGCCGCTGTTCACCCATACGGCCAAAGAACATAAGGTTGTCAATGGTGTCGGGATTCCCAAACTCATCCACAGAAAATCGATTGGTAAGAAAAACAAGCTCAGAACGGAAGTTTCTTTCATCCATAATGTTGATAACTCCGTACACAGGTCCTTCCATCACCCTGTCGTGACTGCGCCTTAAATTGGTATGGGGAATAATCAACACTGTACGCCGAGGCGATGCACTGGTGATTACAAAGTATTGCTCCGTATCAATCTTGGTAAGTCTATTGAAAATTCTGAATTTTGATTCTTCTAATGTATTGTCAACAAGATTTTTAAAAAAATATCTCGAAGAACGAAGATGGGTTTCATCCCTCCGCGTTTTGAACCTGATGTTGTAGGGGCTTTGGTCAACAAAGGAGGACGTTCCTTTGAATGAAACACTGATTGCCTTTTCCATACTCAACGTATGTTCGGTATATTGAATGCTAAAACTGCGCAAATCAAAAGTAACGCGATAAGCCAAATATCTGTTTTCGACAATAATAGGTTCAAGGGAATATCCTGTTAACGTATTGGTGGAACGACTATAGCTCAATACTATATCATCTTCGTTTACAATGATGCAAGATTGACCGGCTGCGCTCATGCCCAAAAACTGTTCCTTGAATACTTTCATCTTTGCTTCGCGTGGGAACCACTCCCGCTCTGCTACTACTCTGGCTTCCTGAAGTATATTTGTTTTTTCCCTTAGAAAGAACGCTTTTTCAAGGCGCTCGAACGGGGGCTTAATGACCAAGGATTCGTATGACAAATGACTAAATATCAAGTCAGCATTCATTGCCTGATTGACAACAAGTCTAAAATTTCCGTCTCTATCCGAAGTGGTAATAGTGGATGTTCCATCTAAATAAATAACTACTCCGGGAATTGTTTCCCTTGTTCTTGAGTCATATACGGTGCCTTCTAAAACTTGGGCATGTATCTTGCAGAACGTCAAGAAACTGATAATACAGATAACTATCTTCGTGGAAATCATGACGATAAGGTCAAAAACTCTTTATATAGCATCGCCGCCGCATAAATTTTTTGTTGTCGTACTCGCTCCAGACATTAACCGCTACATTGGTTTCTACCTGTGGATTGGAAATCCCTATCTTGATTTTTCTTTTGATAAAGGCATCATTCAAGTAGACGTGATAAATCGACGACAGTCCTTTCTTTTGCCAGCTGGGATGGGCTCCGTTCAGCATCAAGTCAATGGAATCGTAGAAAAAATAGGCTTTTAAAATATGGAACCAGCCAAAAGGAAAGAGTCGGCCTTTGGCCTTTTGAAAGCCCTTGGAAAGGCTGGGGAAGCAGATGGCAAAAGCCACAATATTATCTTGAGGGTCAAGAACAAAACAAGTCAATTCTTTACGAATCATACGCAAATAAAGGGAGGCTCCCGAGTTGATTTCGTCTACCGTAAGCGGAATAAAGTTATGCACCGACTTAAAGCTCTCGTTATAGGTCTCAAAAAACTTTCCGGCCAATTGCTTCAAGATTTTCTTATTCTTAAAATCGAATATTCTGAGGTTGTATTTTTCCAAAATGAGTTCGTTGATTCGCTTCACCTTATCGGGAATATCTTGAGAAGCATTCATTTCATACTGCATCCAATCTAATTCTTTTTCAAAGCCCAATTCTTCCATGATTCGGAAATAGTAGGGATGGTTGTAGAGGCAGTTTATAGGAGGAATCTTATCGAAGCCTTCTATCAACATGCCTTGACGGTTCCATGTATTAAAGCCCAACGGCCCGTGCATTGTGGTCATGCCCATTGATTTGCCCCATGTTTCTACCTGATGAAGCAGGGCCTTGGCCACCGCAATATCGTCTATAAAATCAAACCAGCCGAAACGTATCCGCGTGTGGTTATACAAATCGTTGGCACGAGGGTTTACAATGCCGGCAATCCGTCCCGCGATTTGTCCGTTCTTGTAAGCCAGCCAAAGTTTCATGGAACAATAGGCCAAAGACGGACTGCCGCTCAAGGTTTTCATTTCGTCAATCCTCAAAGCCGGAACATAGTATTTGTTGTCTTTATACAGTTGGGCGGGAAAATCCACAAAACGCCTAAGGTCGCGCCTATCTATTACTTCTTTAATTTGAATATCCATCAATCTATATTTTTGAACAAGCTAAGGTAATCATTTTTGTGAAACCGACAAAAGCAAGCCATCCACCGCCGCTTGAGCGCACACGCAGCCAAACACCGCCGGCAAGTAGGAAATGCTGCCCACCTGAGATTTTTTGTTGCGTTCTTCGCATGGGATAATAGCTTTAGTATCGGGAAGTTCAATGGAAAAAACAGCTTGAAATCCTTTGTTTATTCCTAACTTGCGCAATCGTTTGCGCAGCATAAAGGCCAACGGACAGTTGTAGGATTTGGAAATATCGGCAAGCCTCACCATGGTGGCATCTCGTTTGGCGCCGGCGCCCATGGAGCTTACCAAGGGAAGTCCCTGTTTCATGGCCGCAGCAATAAGGGCGATTTTGGGAGAAAGGGTGTCTATGGCGTCTACAACAAAGTCTAACGGGCGATTCACTACCAAATCCGAAGCCGAAGATTCGTCAATATACAGGTCTATCGCCTCCAAGACTATTTGGGCATTGATATCGCGGAGTCTGGCGGCCATCAGTTGGGTTTTGGGCCGGCCCATGGTACTCTCCAAGGCTAATAATTGACGGTTGCGGTTGGTCAAGCTGATTATATCGTTGTCTACCAAAACCAAATGTCCGACCCCTACCCGCGCCAGCATTTCGGCTGCATAAGCCCCCACCCCGCCCAATCCGGCTACCAACACCCTGCTTTGTTGCAGTTTTGCTAAAGCCTCGGCGCCCAAGAGCCATTCGGTACGGGTCAACCAATGCTCATTCATCGCCTGTTATGCTTTTAGCCCGCTCCCAAATTTCATCCATTTCCCCCAAGGTCATTTCTTTTAAAGACCTGCCTTTTTTAATCGTTTCCCGCTCCAAATAAGCAAAACGCCGCATAAACTTCCGGTTGGTGAGTTCAAGGGCCGTTTCGGGATTGATTCCGTAAAGGCGGGCGACATTCACCAAGGAAAAAAGCAAATCCCCAAACTCCGCCTCCATCTGTGGCGAATCATCTCTTTTTTGCGCCTCTTTAAATTCGGCCAATTCTTCTTCTACCTTATCCCAAACCTGCGCTCTCTCCTCCCAGTCAAAACCTACCGCTCTGGCCTTATCCTGCATCCGGTAGGCTTTTATCAAGGCAGGCAGACCCAAAGGCACGCCGGATAACACGGCTTTATTTCCACCTTTCTCCGTTATCTTTAGGGCTTCCCAATTTTCTACCACCTCTCCCGAATCCCTAACCGCCCGCTCCCCAAAAACATGAGGATGGCGGTAGGTTAACTTTTCGGACAATTTTTGTATGACGTCTTCCATGCTAAAGGTCTGCTGTTCAGAGCCGATTTTTGCGTAGAATACAATATGCAACAACATATCGCCCAACTCCTTGGCAATGCCCGTATGGTCTCGCTCCAAAATGGCTTCACTCAGTTCGTAGGTCTCCTCTATGGTTAGGGGACGCAGGCTTTCTATGGTTTGCTCTTTATCCCAAGGACATTTTTCTCTAAGCGCGTCCATAATATCCAACAGTCGGCCAAAGGCCTTTAAGGTTCTATCTCTTTCGTTCATAAAATTTTATTCGTATTTCCGAATGGGTATCCATACTTTCTAACTGGGCCAAATTGGCTTTGTTGATGGCTATTTCCAAGCACCCCACGCTGTTAAACAGTGCCAGCATTTGGCCGTCGGCCACCTCGTCGTAGCCGCCTACTATGCCCTCTAATCTGGCAAAAGTCCCCCGTACAAAAATTTCAAAAGCCCGCCCTTGGCATACCTTTATAAAGAGGGCCCGACTGATGTTGGTGATGGCGTTTCCATAAGAATCTATATACACCACCCGACCCACGATTTCCGAAGCGCTGTACACCGGACGACCGGGGGATTCGGTTTGCAGGACACAGGATTTGGTTTCTGATTCCACACGGCCCTCCACAATGGCCGCCACCGCTCGGGTAAAAAGCAAAAGCGAGGCAAAGGAATAGGGGCCCACAGGTACGGGAAGCGCAAATGCCTCAGCAGGAGGGTCGTCAAAAAGCAAACTAAAGCGACCGTCGTTCAAGCCCACAAAATAATGGTCCCGCGCATATACAATCACCATGGGCACCAAAGGTTGGGGCTCGCACTGCACCGCAATCAAATGGATGCTGCCCGGTGGAAAATGAGCAAAAGCATGCCTCAGCACAAAGGCGCATTGCACTATATCAAAACTCCTGATTTGATGTGATATATCTACTATTTCCACTCCGGGACATCGGGAGCGGATAGCCCCTTTGAGGCTGCCTGCATAATAATCCTGCAGGTTCCAATCGGAAGTAAGGGTGACAAGCATGCAGCCGGCAAATAATAATAAATATACAAGGTATAACGATACAAAGGTAAAAAAGAATTCCTATTTTTACGCCCGATTATCTGTATGCCCCAATCCCGAATAATACCTTTTATATGATACCTCAACATTTTAAATTTGTTAGCGCCGATGAGGCGGTACGGGCCGTACAATCCGGCGACCACATCCACTTGAGCAGCGTGGCCAGCGCCCCCAAAGTATTGATTGACGCCCTTTGCCGCAGGGGAGACGCAGGAGAGCTACGAAATGTGTATATACACCACCTGCATACAGAAGGCAACGCGCCTTATACCGAGGCTAAATATCAAGGCATCTTTCAACACCATGCTTTTTTTGTGGGCGGCAACGTGCGCAAAGCCGTACAGGCCGGTTACGCCGACTATATTCCCATCTTCTTGAGTGAGACCCAAAAACTCTACCGAAGCGGAACCCTCCCCTGTAACGTGGCCATGATTCAGGTCTCTCCCCCCGATAAGCACGGGTATGTGTCGCTGGGAACATCCGTAGACGCCACGCTGGCCGCTATGGAGTGCGCCCGTCATGTAATTGCCGTAGTAAACAAATACGTACCCCGCTCTTTTGGAGACGCCATGATTCCCATGAGCCGCATCAACATTTTTGTTGAAGCCAATCTCCCCTTGGAACCGGCGCATTTTAGCGAGCCGACTCCCGAAGAGGCTACCATTGGAAAACACTGTGCCGCCTTGATAGAGGACGGAGCTACGCTGCAAATGGGCATAGGCTCTATTCCCAATGCGGTGCTGTTGCAGTTGGAACACCACAAAAACTTGGGCATCCACACCGAAATGTTTGCCGACGGGGTTTTGACCTTGGTGAAAAAAGGAGTGGTCAACGGAAAAGCCAAAAATATTGACAAGGGTAAATTGGTATCCACCTTTTTGATGGGCTCTCAAGAGGTCTACGATTTTATAGACGACAACCCCATGGTGGCCATGATGGATGTGGGTTATACCAATGACCCCTTTATTATTGCCAAGAATCCGCGGGTAACGGCCATCAACTCTGCATTACAGGTGGACTTAACCGGACAGGTCTGCGCCGACTCTTTGGGTACCGTTTTTTACTCAGGCGTAGGCGGACAATTAGATTTTATCTACGGAGCTTCTCTTTCTCAAGGAGGTAAAGCGATTATTGCCATGCCTTCCGTTACCCCAAAAGGACTCAGCAAAATCGCCCCCGTACTTCATTCCGGAGCCGGAGTGGTGACAACCCGCAGTCATATTCGTTGGTTAGTAACCGAATACGGAGCTGTCAATCTTTATGGAAAGTCGTTGCAGGAACGGGCCAAACTAATCACCGGCATTGCCCATCCCGACCATCGCGAAACTTTAGACAAAGCTGCGTTTGAGCGCTTTGGGCCGCATTATCATTTTATGGGATAAGCGCTACCCACAGCATCTTCTCCGTCTTCCTTGTCTTCCTCAATGAAGTCGGTTCTTTCGACTTTAATGTAATAGACCAAGGGACTAAAAGTAAGATGCCGTGGTGTATCACTGTTGCCCGCTCCATAACCCAAACCGGAGTAGAAAAAGAACACCGCCTCTTCTCTGTTTTTCATGCTAAAGATGGCTTGGGAGAATCCTTTCACTGTGTCTTCAAAAACCCCATCCTCCCTACACTCGCCTGTCATTGCCTCATAAGTCCTGCGGGGTTCGTATATGTCATACTTTTTGGCCGAATCGGCTATATTGGTGTCAAAAACAAAACCGTCCAATAATCGTCCTATATACCAATAATTTACCCTGTTTCCTGTTTTCAAAGTATCGCCGGCGCCTTCTTTCAATGTCTTTTTGTAAAATCCATAAGACAGAGAGTCAATGCCCGGATAGTATTTGTCGCGGTAGGACTCTAAAGAATCTATCTGAAACTGTTCGATGTCGGCAATCACCTTTACCACCTCTATGTCGTACACAACAGTAGTCAAGTTCTGGGGGCCGCCGTAGCCGTAAGAAGACAGCCATGAAGGCAGCCAAATACGCCTTTTATCGCCCTCCCTCATGTCCAAGAGCATTTCGTCAATTCCTTCATACAAAGCGTATACACCCGCCACCCACAACTCAGGGCCGTAATAAGTAGATTTTTTGTAGGTACCCAACTGCTTGGCTATGGCTTCTTCCGATGAACGCACGTCTTCAATGGTGCCATATGTGTCGTATGGGTCGCGCTTAGACTCAATGAGGTAATCTTCATTGAAATCCAAATAGGCATAGCGCACGTATACAAAATTTTCCTTATCCACCGGCGTTCCCGTTCCTTTGGCCTTAATCATATAATACATACCCGAAGGAGTCTTATGCAGTGTGTCTAAGTATTTCACCTGCACACGGGCCGCCAAAATCCGCTCCTCTATGGAACGGGCGCTTTCATTTACTTCCCGGGCGCAGGAAAAAGGGAGTAATGCCAAAAGGGGCAGTAAAGGCGGAAATCTGTGGAAAACACGGGAAAACAAGGAGGGGGTTTGCATATTCATCATAGATTAAAAGGGCAAAGTTAGGATTTATTCTTTTTTAACGATACGTTCTATCCACAGTTCAAACAATAAAGGAGACATTTTGGGAACAATGCCCACTTGGTTGTTGCCGAATCCGTATTTAGAAGTACATAGTACAAAGGCATGTTCTTTGGCCCGCATTCCAATCAGACCGGCATCCAATCCCGAAAAATAATAGCCGCTGCCTACCGTATTTTTGCCGTAATCTTTGGGTAGTTCCGAGAGAGGCCAAGACAGAGACACGCCGTCCGGAGGATAGGCGGCAAAAAGCGTCCCTCTGTTCCCCGCCGGAGAGAAGATGTAGGCGGCATAATAAAAGTGTACCGAATCTCCGGCTGCCAAGGTATCGCCTATGCCCTGCTGCAATACCACCCTGCTGGCGGCGCCCCGATAAATCACCGTATCCTTCACCAACTGGTTAATAAAGGCATCAATGTTTTTCTCCTGCTGGCTTAATTGGTTTTCCTCGTCCTGCTTGGTGCAGAAACAGCCCAACATCAAAAGCGGGAGCGACCATAAGTATCTCCAAAAAGTGCGCATCATATTTTATTTGTCTGCAATTATCGGGCCAAAGATTTCTTCAAGGGCTTGCAATATCTTGGCAGGAAGCTCCGCAAAGGAGCAATAAAGCCTGCCGCCCGCCGCCTGCCTGTGTCCGCCTCCGTTAAAAAATCGTCTGGCTATTTCATTTACGTCCACACTATTGCGAGACCTGAGCGAAACCCTGATAAACTCCGGGGTTTCCACAAAGAGTATGGAAATGTCTACCTGTGCCATATGGAGGGGAATATTTACAAATCCTTCCGTATCTCCGGGTCTAAAACCGAACCGCGCCTGCTCCGACATGCTAAGCATCATATATGCAGCTGGATATGGCTTTACCAAGACCATCCGGTTGCATACCGCATGGCCCATTAAACGCATGCGGCCTTCCGAGAAAGCGCCAAACACCTGTTGCTGCACCTCCTCTTTGCAAACGCCCAAGTGCAACAAAGCGGCTGCCACCTCAAAGGTTTCCGCCGTTACGGAATTGGCAAAATTATTGGTATCGGTCATCAAGCCCACGTACAAGGGCCGGGCAATTGCAGGCGGAAAATCAGCCAACATATTCAGCTGGCATATTAACCTGTAAACCAATTCGCAGGAAGAGCTTAACTCGGGGCGGGAAAAGACCATGTCAAATTCCTTGCTTACAGGGTTGGGATGATGGTCTATCAACACCTTGGGCTTGGACAGCCTCTTTACTGAGTTACCAACAGCATCCAAACGACTTAGCATATTTATATCCAAGCAAAAAACAGCATCGGCCGCCTGAAGTATCTGCCTGCACAGTTGGGGGTCGTGTTTATACACCTTTATCTTGTGTAGTGGGTCCTTATCCAAAAAAGCCAAAAAGGCGGGATATGGAGAGGGAACGATGGCATGCACCTCCATGCCCAGCGCCCTAAGAAAACCGGCAAAACCCTGTAAAGCGCCCACAGCGTCTCCATCGGGATATACGTGGGTAAGCAACACTGCTTTTTTGATCCGCTTTAAAAGCGCAGACAATGGAGCTAATTCTATTTCATTAAATAACAAATACATATATAAATTGCTTTGGAGGCTGTAAGGGTTGGTTTTTTTTAATATTCACTGCAAAGATAAAAAAAGTTGCAGAGGTAAATTTTTTATTTTACTTTTGCACCATCAAGCACGAATATATAAAACCTTGTAATATAATGAAAAAATTATTAGTCATTGTGATTCTCCCCGTCCTAATCATTGTGTTGGGATATTTGATTGTGGACAGCATCTCCAAGCCGGTACGCTTTAACCAAGAGCAAAAAAGAAGGCAGGCTGTGGCCATTGAACGATTAAAAGACATCCGCACCCTTCAGGTTGCCTACAAAACCCAGTTCGGCCAGTTTACCGATAATCTGGATACCCTTCTTGATTTTTACTACAACGGGCATATCTCGGTTATCAGGCAGGTGGGTTCTTGGGACGACTCCCTTGCCGTAGCACAAAAGAGGGTATTCCGCGAGACCATTAATATCCCCGTGCGCGATAGCCTGCTCAAACATTCCGGATTTATGATTGACTCCATCCGCTACATTCCTTTCTCCGGAGGCAAGGAATTTGAAATGGCCGCTGCAATCCGGACGGTTTCCGGGGTACCTGTGCCTTTGTTCGAGGCCGTGGCGTCTTTCGACTACCTCTTGCGGGGCTTGGACCGCCAGTCGATCGTTAACCTCAAAGCTGACTTCCTTGATAGAACCGGTACTCCGGGTTTAAGGGTGGGTAGTGTAGAAGCGCCTAACAACAACGCGGGCAATTGGGAATAAATTTATGCCTCATATAATCAATAAGCGTATTGATTTATCCGGGTCTGCCCTATATAGATTATCCATTCAAGCCGATTTGAATGGATTTTCTTTTGCCGTTCTGGACGATACAACCGCAAGTTGTCGGATGTTGCATAGCTATGCCCTTCCTGCATGTTCAGATTATGATGAACTCTATACGGAAACTGCTGTTTGGTGCAAAAAATTCTTGCCTGCCCAAGTCCCTTACGTCTACGCGCATTGCTCCTTTTGCGCCCCCTCCTTTACCTTAGTCCCCAACGAGGTATTTGTACCGGAAAAAGCGGCTCAATTTCTTCAATCCATCCATCAGATTAATGATTTGGACGAAGTATCCTTTTATACCTTGCCGGAATTAAACGCCGTTTGCATCTACTCTATTCCAAACACCCTTACCTCTCCTATCCTAAAGGCCGTTAAAAAGACCCATTTTTATTCTGTTGCCATACCTTTGATTAGAATCGCCCTTTCCCTTCCCGGACACACACGGGCTTTGTTTTATTACCATAACGACCATCTCTATCTGGGGCTTATGAGAGAGCAGGAATTATTGCTGTGCAACGCCTATGAAGCGCCTCAAGCCAATACCGCCTTATATTTTCTGTTTCTGTCCCTCCACCAATGGCAACTGAATCCCGAATCCATCCTGCTGTATATAGCCGGACAATGTTCCAAGTCCCTCATCCAGCTGCTCAGTCGTTATTTTCCCAAGATTATCGCACTTTCAGACGCTAAAATCATGCTTCAGTCTCAGGAATTGAATATGCGATACAGCCTTATGCTTCATCCTGTTCCCCCATGCGCATCATCGGAGGCCTCTTAAAAGGGAGGGAAGTCCACGCTCCAAAACTGACGGCCCGTCCAACCACGGATTTTGCCAAAGAAGGGTTGTTTAATATACTTGCCAATCAATACGATTTTGAAAGCCTACAGGTCCTTGACCTTTTTGGAGGCAGCGGGAGCATTAGTTTTGAATTTGCTTCCCGCGGCTGTCCTCAAGTAACATGCGTGGAGATAAACCACATACATGCCTCCTTCATCAAGGAGACCGCCATGCGACTCGGATTAAAGGCCATACGGGTGGTTCGGCATAATGTTTTTGACTTTATCCCTATCTGCACCCAAAGCTACGACCTTATTTTTGCCGACCCTCCTTTTGACCTGCATCAGTTGACCGGTTTGCCCTCGATAATCCAAACGGCCTCCCTGCTTAGGCCGGGCGGTTGTTTCATCTTGGAACACTCCGGAGCTTTTGATTTTAGCCAAGAGTCGGGCTTCCGGAAGATGAGGAAATACGGCCAAATTCACTTTAGTTTCTTTTCCTTTGAACCGCCAACCGCATAAATTTGTCTCAAAAATTTGTACGGTCAATAAAATATCCCTACATTTGCATCCCCAAATAACCCGGTTTGGTAGTTCAGTTGGTTAGAATACGTGCCTGTCACGCACGGGGTCGCGGGTTCGAGTCCCGTCCAGACCGCA
>WRBG01000003.1 GCA_009784635.1 Bacteroidales bacterium
CGATTTGGCCTTTCAGTTCTGCCATCCTTTGATGGAGAAAATCGTCAAGCTCAAAGAGCAGGATTTTAAAGACAGGGAGCATTTTGATGATGCGCCTGCAGATGTGGCCGATGCTTTGGACAACTACGACAAGGTGTTGGAAATTGTTGGAGACATATGCGCAAATACCATTGCTCCCAACGCAGAAGAAGCAGACCACGAGGGGCCCGCGCTCCACGATGGCCGCGTAACCTACGCCCGCGCCACCACAGAAAACCACCGGATGCTTACACAGGCAGGCGTGTACGGCATGTTCCTGCCCCGCGAATATGACGGACTCAACTTTTCGATGGTTCCCTACATCATGGCAGCCGAGATTGTTTCCCGCGCCGACGCAGGATTCTCCAATATATGGGGCCTCCAAGATTGTGCCGAAACCATTCACGAATACGCCTCTCAAGAAGTCAAAGACGAATTTCTTCACCGTATCCACAGGGGCGAAACCTGCTCCATGGACCTTACCGAGCCGGACGCCGGCAGCGACTTGCAAGCTGTTATGCTCAAAGCGACTTGGGATGAGGAAACCGGTTTTTGGCTGCTTAACGGAGTCAAACGTTTTATCACCAACGGAGACGCCCCAATCAAACTGATACTTGCCCGTTCCGAGGAAGGTACTACAGACGGGCGCGGCCTCTCCTATTTTGTACACGACCAAGCTTGGGGAGGAGTACGGGTACGCAGGATTGAAAATAAATTGGGAATCAAAAGTTCTCCCACCTGCGAACTCACTTTTACCAACGCCCCCGCCAAATTAATCGGCGAACGTAGGCTCGGTTTAATCAAATATACCATGTCGCTGATGAACGGGGCTCGATTGGGCGTAGGCGCCCAGTCGGTCGGAATTTCGGAAGCCGCCTATCGCGAAGCTTTGAAATATGCCCACGAGCGGATTCAATTTGGCAAACCGATTATTCAGTTTTCCGCCGTATATGAAATGCTCGCCACCATTAGGGCTAAATTACAGGCATCCCGCGCCCTGCTCTACGAGACCGCCCGTTTTGTAGACATCTACAAAGCATACCACCATATCTCGGAAAGGCGCAAGCTCACCCCCGAAGAACGCAGCGAACAAAAGCAATACCAGCGACTGGCTGATTGTTATACGCCGCTGCTCAAGTTCATGGCCGGCGAGTATTCCAACCAAAATGCCTATGACTCCCTGCAAATCCACGGCGGTTCTGGATTCATGAAAGAGTATCCTATCGAGCGCATCTACCGAGACGCCCGAATCACCACCATTTACGAGGGTACCTCTCAGTTACAGGTTATTGCCGCCATAAAAGGCGTGATTACCGGCGCGTTTTCGGCCCAAATCAAAGAATACGCAACCCAATCCGTACAGCCCCAACATACATACCTCAAAGAATTGCTGATGCACATGACTGAGGAGTACGAGCAAACGGTAAGCTCATTGCAGGGCGCCGAATCGGGACACATTGATATGCACGCACGCCGGTTGGTAGAAATGGCCGGACACGTCATCATGGGTTATTTGCTGCTCACAGACGCCCAACGTGATGAGTCCTTTGTACGGTCTGCCGAACTCTATATCTTTCAAGCTCAATCATGGAATATCGAACGGGCTTGCTTTATTCGATGCTTTAAGCCTAAATTTTACGGAAATGTCTAATTACAAAACCAAATTGCAGCATATTAAAGCCTTTGTCTTTGACGTAGACGGCGTATTTACCGACGGCACCGTCTTAGTTACCGAGAGCGGCGATTTCCTTAGGGCGCACCACGCCAAAGACGGCTACGCCATCCGCTGTGCCGTAAAGCAAGGCTATCCCGTGGGCATTATCACGGGAGGAACCTCGCCTACCATCATCAAGAGATTTGATATGCTGGGCGTTATAGACGTATATTTGGGAGCCGGCGCCAAGATGGAACCTTTTCGTCATTTCTGCGCCAAGTACCGGATAGACCCCGAACAGGTTCTGTATATGGGCGATGATGTTCCCGACATAGAGGTGATGCGGGTATGCGGCCTCCCCTGCTGCCCTGCCGATGCCATGCCCGAAGTACAGCAAGCGTCCCAATACATATCGCCCCTGTCGGGAGGCAAGGGCTGCGTCCGAGATGTGGTGGAACAAGCGCTTCGCATCCAAGGTACATGGTATTCGGATGCGCAGGTAGTTTCTGTGTAAACAAAGACCGGTATGCTCCTCCACGAAAGATTAAAAGATTGGCGCGTGATTTTAGGCTCCGGTTCTCCCAGACGGCAGGACTTGCTAAAGGGCTTGGATATTCCGTTTACCATAGAATACAACCCTCATGTAAAGGAGCAAATCAACCCTACACTGCCCCCTCAAGCCGTTCCCGAGGCCTTAGCTCGGCAAAAATCGCATGCCTTTCTCCGGCCTTTGGCCTCGGATGAGTTGCTGATTACCGCCGATACATTGGTCTATTGTCGCGGCCAAATACTGGGCAAGCCGCATTCGCGGGAAGAAGCGATGCAGATGTTGCAATGCCTGTCGGGTCAGACACATACCGTATGGACAGGCGTATTCCTGCGCACCGACCGGTCAAGCCATAGTTTTACGGCCGCCACCGAGGTGGCTTTTGCTTTGTTATCGGAAAAGGAGATAGCGTACTACGTAGACCGCTACAAGCCCTACGATAAAGCAGGCGCTTATGGAGCGCAGGACTGGATTGGCTACATAGGCATCGAACGCATACAAGGCTCTTATTTTAACGTGATGGGATTACCCGTGCATCTGCTGTATACGCATTTGGAGGATTTTTTGAAGGAGTATCGAAAGAAATGCTAACTTTGCGGTATGAAAGTCCGAGCAAGATATAGTCATGACAGTTATTAGTTCAAAAATATTTTCAACAAATCCGATTCACTATTTGAATTTGGCAATAACAGAAAGTGTTGCCATAAAGCGTGGAAAAATATTATTTCAAATCACGCCAAAATTTCCACTTGAAAACCCAAGTCCAAGTGATGACCCATATTTTGCAAATCCGGAAAACGTTGCAGAATTGGAACACAGAATGGAGGAAATTAGAAATGGGAAAGTCAAATTTAGGGTTTTGTCTCCGGAAAGACAAAAAGAGTTGTTCGAAATATGAATTATTCGATAGAACTGTCGGAACGTGCGGAATTAGACATTATCAAACTTCGAGAGTCGGGAGATAGACAAGCGTTGAAAAAATTAAATACGTTAATCAACGAATTACGTGTGCATCCTGAAACTGGAACAGGCAAACCTGAACGTCTAAAGTATGTTAATAAATGGTCGCGACGAATTAACAAAAAACACCGCCTAATTTATGAGATTCTTGACCAAATCGTTACGGTTGAAATCATTCAAGCATACGGACATTATGACGATAAGTAGTGGAGGATTTTTTAGATGACCGATAAACTGAGGGAACGAGGTATTTACAAGGTAACCCTTATGGGGAGCCTTGTGAATATTGTATTGGTCATCTTCAAATTCTTTGCGGGCATTGTGGGCCACAGTTCGGCCATGATTGCAGACGCCACTCATTCGCTGTCCGACCTTATTACGGACGTGATTATTCTTGTTTTTGTGCGGATATCGAGCAAGCCCAAAGACAAAAACCATGACTACGGACACGGTAAATTCGAAACTTTTGCCACATTGCTCATCGGTATTATCATGTTGACCGTAGGTTTGGGCATTGCGTGGAGCGGGGCATCGGATATTATCTCCGTCTTTAGGGGGGGGACACTGCAAGAGCCCGGCATGATTGCCTTTTATTGGGCGATTATAACCATTGTATCTAAAGAAATACTCTATCGTTACACCATTATAAAAGCCCGAACACTAAACTCGGATGTTCTAAAAGCCAATGCTTGGCACCACCGCAGTGATGGACTTACCTCCATAGCCACCGCCGCAGGCATCGGGGGCGCTATTTTTCTGGGCGCCCAGTGGACGATTTTAGACCCGTTGGCGGCATTGTTCGTGAGTATTTTCATTGTGGTCATGGCTGTCAAACTTGTGAGGCCCTGCATAGATGAGTTGATGGAGAAATCGCTGCCCGACGAGGTGGAGAACGAAATAATCTTCATGGTCACCTCATTCGACGGCCTCAGCGATTTGCACAATCTGCGTACAAGAAAAATCGGAAATAATTGCGCCATCGAGTTCCACATTAGGATGGACGGAGAAGCATCCTTAGCCGAAACCCACGATAAAATAACCCAAATAGAACTCCGGCTAAAGGAACGCTACGGGCAAGAGACGCACGTGATTATTCACACAGAGCCACTGAAATAACTACAAATCATTAAAATATGAAAGCTACGCCATCATCCGTCTTCAAGGTCTGTTTTAGCACATTGTTTGTGTTAACCATGCTAACTGCCAATGCCCAGCCCTTGGAGCCTGTCCCGGGACCAAAAGGGCTTTACGGCTATAAAAACAGCCAAACCGGCGAATTGGTAATACCTTTTCAATACGATATTGCTTATCCCTTTACCAATGGCTTTGCCTATGTGGCCATAGACAGTATCGGCAGCTATATGGACAAAACAGGTCTTATTGTTGCATCCGGTTCTGTTTATGCACCTTCTATTTTTTCCCAAGGATTGGCTGCAATACGCACGGCTGTAGATGATGACTATAAATACGGCTATGTAGATACTACCGGAGCATGGGCAATACCTCCTATCTTTGATACCGCATATCCTTTCAGCAGAGGTTTGGCCGCGGTATCCATACACGACCGTTTTTACTATATCAACACGGAGGGCAATATAGTAATTGATTTGGATTTTATTGAAGCTTACCCATTTAGCGGCGAATTGGCGCTGGTAAAAAGCAGAGAGAAGTCTTTATGGGGCTGTATCGATACAACGGGGAAACTCATCATTAATTACCGGTACAACGCCGCGGGACATTTCTCCGAAGGCATGGCCCCGGTACAATGGGGCGAATTTTGGGGCTTTATCTCCGATAAGGGACTGCAGACAGTATCCTGCCAGTACGAAACGGTAAGCACCATGAGAAACAACAGGGCCTTGGTGGTATACAACAATTTAGGGGGTTATATCGACCGGAACGGAATTTTGGTAATACCTGCGGAATATATTCGGGCCTCTCCCTTTATAAACGGTTTGGCATGCGTGTACAAAGATCGCCGTTGGGGGTATATCGACACTTTAGGCAAAATGGTTATCAAGCCGCAGTTTGAAAGCGCTAATTTCTTTTCTGACGGTTTAGCCTGTGTACGTAAAGGCCGATACGGTTATATTGATCCAACGGGAAAGGTGGTTATAAAATACAGATATCGCGATGCTCTTAATTTTTCACAGGGATTAGCCCGTGTGGGTAATGGCCGTACATACGGGTTTATTGATGTGCAAGAGAACTTGGTCATACCCATGGAATACGATGATGCCGGCCGTTTTGACCATCGTGGCCTGGCACAGGTTACTAAAAACGGACAAACATACTACATAAACAAGCGGGGCCAAGCAGTAAAAACACGCGATCTTCTGCACATAGACGAAAAACCAAAATTTCAGGGACGAGATCAAAATACATTTAGTGATTGGGTTAAAAACCAGATAAAATACCCGCCCGATGCTGAGAAGATAGGCATACAGGGAACCGTATACCTTACTTTTTGCATAGACACAGACGGATCTCTTATCGATGTACAGGTGCTGCAAGGCGTACATCCCGATATAGACAGGGAAGCTATAAGGGTAGTTTCTTCATCTCCCAAATGGACGCCGGGAAAGAAAGGAGATAAACCCGTAAAAAAACGCTGCTATCTCCCCATTCATTTTCACTTGCGTGTACCACAGCCTGTTAGATAACTCCCACCATTCCGTCGGCGGTATAAGTCAGTTCGCCTTGTTCCACCATCCAGCGCAGCAGTTCCTTCACCTGTTCCGGTTCGCGGTTGAACAGGGGGATTAAGGTTTGCACCCGGACGGGGCCGTTCTTCAATTTTTCAAGGATTTCCATACGAAGCTGGTCCAGCGCTTGCGGACTATTCCGCACTCCTTTTTGTAAACACACATCGCACTGCCCGCAATTATGTTTTTGTTCCTCTCCAAAATAAGCCAAAAGCTGCTTGCTGCGGCATACGGTGTTGCTTTGCGCATAAGCCAAAATCGAATCCATCCGCTCTTTGTAGCGCTCCTTTTTCCACACGTAATTCTGTACGGATATTCTCAAGTTGGCCGGGTCTAAGCGCTCCTCGTGAAAATAAATTTGAGGAGTACGCTTGTGTGGGATATAGTGCAACAGATGACGGCGAGAGAGTTGAATCAGGTACTCTTTAATCACCACCGACGAACAGCGATTTTGCTGGGCCAAATATTCCTCGTCAATAGGCACAAAACCCGAAAACAATCCGGAATAAAGGCGCAGCAACAACTTGATAAAGCGGTCCATCTCCGGACTGTTCAATTGGATGCGGTATAATTCGTCCCGCGTAACCGTAAAATGGATTCGGGAGGGATGGTCGGCCTCTTCGCTCAAGCTAAAATAGCCCTCCTGCTCTAAACAGCACAGGGCATGCCAAGCGGCATTGGGCATCAATGCAAATCTTTTGGCAAATTCCTGTAAATTAAAATTATATACTTGTTCTTTACCGCAGCCATAGGCAATATTCAGATAAATAAACACGTTTTGGTATATCTGTTTGATATAGGAAATATCGGGGAACGAAAGCTTGAAGATTTGTTTGAGCCGCTTGGAATCGGAACTGTTGTACAGCAGCACGGCGTAGGATTTTTGTTCGTCCCGTCCGCCCCGACCTGCTTCTTGAAAATAAGCCTCCACGCTTTCGGGCAAATCGTAATGACACACAAACCGAACGTCCGACTTGTCTATCCCCATTCCAAAAGCATTGGTCGAAACAATAATCCGTTTTTTTCCATTTTTCCACGCCTCCTGCTTGGCGCTCCTCAGTTCCGTACTCATGCCGGCATGATAGGCATCGGCTTCTATCCCGTTTGCGCATAAATATTGACTGATTTCCTCGGTCTTCTTGCGCTCCCGCACATATACAATCCCCGTACCTTGAATACCTTCGGCAATCCTAAGCATTTGTCCTAACTTATCTTCCACCCTCCTCACCACATAGGCGATATTTTTACGTTCAAAACTGTTTACAAACAACTTGGGCTGCTTGAATCCCAATTTATCCATAATATCCCGAGCCACTTTGGGGGGAGCCGTGGCGGTCAAGGCCACAAAAGAAACCTTGGGAAGCAACTCCCTCAAAAGGGCAATGTTCAGATAAGCCGGACGAAAATCATAGCCCCACTGAGAAATACAATGCGCCTCGTCTACCACCACCATGCTGACCTCCATTTTCTCTATCCTTGTTTTAAACAGTTCTGTATGAATACGCTCCGGAGAAAGATACATAAATGTGTATCGGCCGTAAATCGCATTGTCAAACGCAATGTCTATTTCTTTGACCGTCAAACCCGAATGAATAGCTATCGCCCTTATATTCCTCGCTTTAAGATTTTCTACCTGATCCTTCATCAAAGCAATCAGAGGCGTTATCACCAAGCAAATACCCTCTTTTAGCAAAGCAGGCACCTGAAAACAAATGGACTTTCCGCCCCCCGTAGGCATCAAAGCCAACAAATCCTCCCCCGCATAGGCAGCCCGAATAATTTCCTCCTGTCCCGGACGAAAATCGGCGTAGCCCCAATATTCCTTCAATATATTTCTAAATATGTCCATCTGTAGCTTACTGATAATGATTATACGACAATTTTTCATGCAAATTTAGGCATAATTGGAGTCAATCGTATCGAATAATTCCATATCTTCGTAAAAATTTCTAAATGCTTTATATATTAATCTTAAAATAAAAAAATTATGCAACATGTAGATTTGAGCAAATATGGTATTACGGGCGTAAAGGCCATTGTACACAATCCTACCTACGAACAATTGTTTCAAGCCGAGATGAATACTAAAAACGAAGGGTTTGAAAAAGGAGTTCTCACCAATACCGGCGCCGTAGCCGTAAAAACAGGAGTATTTACCGGTCGCTCTCCAAAAGACCGCTACATTGTAAAAGACGCAGTAAGTCAAGATACCATCTGGTGGGACGGCACCATCAATAAACCCGTGGACGAGCCTGTTTGGCACGAGCTTAAAGGTTTGGTGCAAAACACGCTTTCCAACAAAGAAATGCTTTATGTGGTAGACACCTATTGCGGAACCAACAAAGACACCCGCATGAAGGTGCGCTTTGTTATGGAAGTAGCTTGGCAGGCGCATTTTGTAACCAATATGTTTATCCGCCCCTCCAAATATGAGTTGGAGCGCTACGGCGAGCCTGATTTTGTGGTGCTAAACGGCTCCAAAGTAACCAATCCAAACTGGAAAGAACACCAACTCAATTCAGACGTCTTTGTACTTTTTAACCTAACCGAAAAGATGCAAATTATTGGCGGAACATGGTACGGCGGAGAAATGAAAAAAGGTATGTTCTCGATGATGAACTACTTCCTCCCCCTCAAAGGCATGGCCTCCATGCACTGCTCCGCCAATGCGGGCGAAGACGGCGATGTGGCCATCTTCTTTGGGCTTTCGGGCACCGGCAAAACCACCCTCTCCGCCGACCCCAAACGCTACCTCATTGGAGACGACGAACACGGCTGGGATGACCACGGCGTATTTAATTTTGAAGGCGGATGTTATGCCAAAGTGATTAACCTAAGCGAGGAAAACGAACCCGACATTTGGCGGGCCATTAAACGAGACGCCTTATTGGAAAATGTAGTGGTCAAAGAAGACGGCACTCCCGACTTTACCGATGGCTCCGTTACCGAAAACACCCGCGTATCCTATCCCATTTTCCACATCAACAAGATTATGTTGCCCTCCAAAGCCGGACACGCCAAAAAGATTATCTACTTGTCTGCCGATGCCTTTGGCGTACTCCCTCCCGTATCTATTTTGGACGACAACCAAGCCCAATACCACTTCTTGTGCGGCTACACCTCTAAATTAGCCGGAACTGAGCGCGGCATTACCGAGCCTCTGCCCTCCTTCTCCCCCGCTTTTGGAGAGGCATTTTTAACCCTGCACCCCACCATGTACGCCAAAACCTTGGTTCAAAAGATGAACGAACATGGAGCCAAAGCCTATTTAGTCAACACCGGATGGAACGGCACCGGAAAACGGATTTCCATCAAGGACACACGCGCCATTATTGACGCCATTTTGGACGGTTCTATTGAAAAAGCAGAAACCCTGCACATTCCAATCCTCAATCTGAGCGTACCCAAAAAGCTGAATCATGTATCCGAAGGCTTGTTGGACCCTCGCGATACCTATACCGACAAGGGCGAGTGGGAAGCTAAAGCACGCTCATTAGCCGCCAAATATATCAAAAATTTTGAGCAGTATTGCGATAATGACGCCGCTAAGGTATTAATCGCAAGCGGCCCGCAACTGTAGGAAATAGAAAATGGAAATGAAAACCAAATTACACGAATTAGACCACATGATTGGCAATACGCCAATGATTGGCGTAAACTACCGTTACAAAGGAAAAGAGGGAACGGTGTATGTCAAATGCGAATACTACAACTTTTCGGGCAGTATTAAAGACAGAATGGCGCTCTACATCCTCAAGGAAGCCTACAAGAGTGGCGCCATACAGCCCGACTCCATGATTATAGAGGCCACAAGCGGCAACACCGGTATTGCCTTTTCGGCATTGGGACGTATGTTGGGGCATAAAGTGTGTATCATTATGCCCGACTGGATGAGTCAAGAGCGAAAGACGATGATAAAAAACTTTGGAGCGGATATTATCCCCGTTTCCAAGGAGGAGGGCGGATTCTTGGGAAGCATCCGGATGTCGGAGGAGATGGCCGCTAAAAATCCAAAGGTATTCCTGCCATGTCAGTTCTCCAACCACAACAACATCAAAGCGCACGAAACGACCACCGGCCCCGAAATCATGCAACAGTTAAAACAGCGGGGCTTATCGCCCGACGCTTTTGTCGCCGGCGTAGGCACAGGCGGAACGGTGATGGGGGTTGGAAAGGCGATGCGCGCCGTAGATAGTCGGATAAAAATCCACCCCTTAGAGCCGGAGGAAAGTCCCACCTTAACCACGGGATATAAAGTCGGAAGCCACCGGATACAAGGCATCTCCGATGAGTTTATCCCCGAAATCATGAACGCCGACCGCTTAGACCAAGTGATTCAAGTATCGGACGGAGATTCCATTCTGATGGCGCAAAAGTTAGCCTCCTCCTTAGGTTTGGCAGTGGGCATCTCTTCGGGAGCCAACTTGATTGGCGCCATAAAACTACAGGAGAAGTATGGATACGATGCTGTGGTTGCTACCGTTTTCTCGGATTGCAACAAAAAATACCTAAGCACCGACTTAATGAAAGTAGAACCCGTAAAAGCCCACTATCTTTCTCCCGATGTGGAATTGGTCCATTTTGTTTCATTTGAAAGAGCTTGGTAGCAGCCGTTTACGTAATCATGCCGTATTCTTTGGGTTCTTCTTCTCCCCTTAGGACGGCTAATCCATTCATGGACAAAGCGAGCATTTCGTCTTCGCCCGGGTAGACTTTTACCGGAGCCAGAAAAGTTACTTGTTCTTGAATCTCTTGAACAAAGCTATGGCCATAGGCGCCGTTTTCACAATTAAAAGCCATTCCTCCCGTAATGAGGATAGCGTCTACTTTCCCCCTTAAAACTGTCGCCATAGCGCCTATGGCCTTGGAGATGTTGTAGGCCACAGCGTCTACAATCAGTTTTGCATCTTGCCGTCCCTCGTTGATGGCCCAACCGCAAACGGTAGAAAACTGATTAGTGCCCAAATGCGCCACTACGCCTCCTTCTCCCACAATCATCTTACCTACCTGTTCTAAAGTAAAATTACCGCTAAAGCACAATTCGGCCAAAGCATAAGCAGGCAAAGTGCCCGAACGTTCGGGAGAAAAAGGCCCCTCTCCATCCAAGGCATTGTTTACATCAATCACCCTGCCTTTATAGTGGGCGCCCACCGATATACCTCCTCCTAAGTGCGCGATAATCAAATTCAATTCCCCATACGACCGTCCCACTTCACGGGCATATTTTCTGCCCACCGCTTTTTGATTGAGCGCATGAAATATGGAAACCCTTTGAAAAGCGGGATGGCCGGAAATACGGGCTACCGGCTCCAACTCATCCACCACTACCGGGTCGGTAATGTAGGCTTTACATCCGGGTATATCTTTGGCCATGTCTGCGGCAATGAGTCCGCCCAAATTGCTCGCATGCTCTCCCCGCCGCCCTTGATAAAGTTCGTCTATCATTGCTTGATTGACTTCATACACGCCGGAAGGGATGGGCTTAAGCAGACCACCCCGACCTACAATAGCCGAAAAATCGGACAGCGAAAAATGCTGTTCGGCTAATTCTTTTAATATCAGTTTTTTTCTAAACTCAAACTGATGTGCCATTTGGGCGTACCGGCCTAACTCTCCGCTCTCATGCCTGATGCTTTTATTGAACAGCAGTTGTTCGTCCTCATACACGGCAATTTTAGTAGAGGTTGAACCCGGATTAATCGCCAAAATCTTATACACAGCCATGCTTTTTCTATTTTGCCACCAATGCAGCCAATGCTATGGAATTGAGTTTACTGGTAGTGCTGTCGCCGCGCGAAGTCAAGACGCAGGGCGCTTTAGCGCCTACCACCATGGCCGCCAATTCTCCTTTTGCCAACTTGGTTACCGCCTTAAAGAATACGTTTCCACTCTCAATATTGGGGAATACAATACAATCGGCGTCTCCGGCCACGGGACCGGTCACTTTTTTGGTTTGGGCCGACTCTTTGTCAATCGCCACATCCAAAGCCAAAGGCCCGTCTACGTGAGCGCCTGCAATCTGGCCGCGGTCGGCCATCTTGGAAATCATGGCCGCATCCACGCAGGCCTGCATACCGGGCAACATTTGCTCCGTAGCAGCCAACAACGCCACTTTGGGCTTATCAATCCCAAGCGCTTTTGCAATCTGAATCACATAATGTGTAATGGCTGTTTTCTGATTTAAATCGGGGGCGGGAATAACAGCAACATCACTTACTATCAATAATTTAGGATATGTGGGCGCAGATACTACGGTTACATGACTCAACACGGCCTTGGGGGGCAGCAAGCCTCGCTCTTTATTCAAAATAGCCCGCATATATTTGTCGGTACTGCAAAGCCCTTTCATCAAGATATCGCCTTCTCCGTTGTTAATCATGTCTACGGCAGTCGAAATTGCCTTTAACTCTTCGGCCACATGCACTATTTTAAAAAGGGAAGTATTGATATTTTCCTGTGCGCATACTTCCGAAATCTTTTTTTCATCGCCCACCAAGATGGCCTCCACAATGCCTTTTTCTACAGCCATGCGGACTGCGCTAATGGTATGGTCGTCCACCGCCCAAGCGGCTACCAAGCGTTTTTTTGGCTTGGAACGAACTTTGTCGATAAGTTGGTCAAAATTTGTTATCATATCGTTTACTGTTTAATGAGATGCATGGTATCGGTAGCAATTACAAGTTCCTCATCGGTAGTAAGCACGGCTATTTTTACCTTGGAACCCGGATGGGTGAGTTCCACATCTTTTCCACGAACGCCTTTGTTGGAGGCAGGATTGAAATCAACGCCCAAGAAAGCTAAGTGTTCCCCTATATAAGCGCGTAAGTCCGGGTCGTTTTCACCTATGCCTCCGGTAAATACAATCAAATCAACTCCCTTCATAGCAGCAGTATAAGCCCCAATATACTTGAGTACCCTGTAAAAAAACATGTTTAAAGTCAAACCGGCGCGTTTATTTCCATTTTCATTAGCAACCTCTATGTCGCGCATATCCGAAGAAATCCCCGATACTCCTATAGCGCCGCTCTCCTTGTTTAATACCGCATTGATGCCTGCGGCGTCCAATCCCTCCTTCTCCTGTAAAAAGGTAACCACTCCGGCATCTATGTCTCCGCAGCGGGTACCCATAAGCATCCCTTCTATAGGGGTAAAGCCCATAGAGGTATCTATCGATTTTCCATTCAAGATGGCCGCAACCGAGCCGCCGTTACCCAAATGACAGGTAACGATTCTTGATGCGTTAAAGTCTAATCCCAACATCGCACAACCTTTTTGGGCCACAAATTTATGGCTGGTGCCGTGAAAACCGTATCGGCGCACCTTGTATTGGGTATAGTATTTATAAGGTATGGCATACATGAAGGCGTAGTCGGGAATGGTTTGGTGGAAAGAAGTATCAAATACCGCCACTTGAGGAAGTTTGGGCAATAAGGTTTTCATAGCGCGTATGCCCATTAGGTTGGCGGGATTATGCAAGGGGGCCAAAGCGCAGCAAGCCTCAATATTTTTCTCTGCCTGCTCATCGATAAGAGCGCTGGCATGAAAAAATTCGCCTCCATGGGCCACGCGATGTCCTACGGCTTGAATATCTTCCAAAGAAGTCAGCACTCCGCTTTCGGCAGAGACTAATAAGTCCAAAACCTGCTTTATTCCCTCGGTATGGTCAGACACCGGAGTCTCTATCACCTGTTTGGCCCTGCCGGACACCTGATGCTTGAATACAGCCATTTCCATTCCAATGCGTTCTACAATGCCTTTGGCCAATAAAAGATAATCCTGCTCCGACTTCATGTCGAGCACTTGATACTTAATAGATGAACTACCGCAGTTTAATACGAGAATAATCATAAAATTGTTTGTTTGTTGATAGGTTATTTACTGAATTTAAATAAATGCCAAAGATACTGGTTTTATTAATACAAACAAGGCATTACCATCTTTAGACTGGCAGGAAATGCCTCCACTTTTAATTCCCTGCCCATAAGGGCGTGTTCTCCATCATAATGCACAGGCCCTTCACACGCTCTTTCGATGCTAAAAGAAGTGCCTCGAAAATTTTCGATATGTTTGGAATGATTGATGTTTCTTGCCAGCAGGCGCACGGCTGTAAACGGAATACGCACAACCGAAGTGCTTTTCCAAATCACCATGTCCAACAGACCGTCTGTGGCGCTGGCGCCCGGAGCAATATACACATTGTTTCCCCATTGGGAACAGTTGGCAAAGGTAATCAGAAAGGCTTCCCGTTCCAATATGCAGTCGCCCGTAAAAATTTTGTACTTTTCGGGACGATAATGAGTATACTCCCATGCCGACAACGCAATATACGAAGGAAATCCCCTTATAGGCGCCCGATTAAAGCGATTGGCCAAATTAGCGTCAAAACCAATGCCCGCCGTACAAAAAAACGGTTGGCCGTTTATGGCTCCCGAATCAATAGCCGCCACATGCTGTTGCAGTATTACATCCACGGCCTTAGGTACGGAGCGGGGAATACCCAAGTGTCGCGCCAGTCCGTTTCCCGACCCGGTAGGTATAATCCCCATGGGTATGGCGGCGTGTACCAAAGCGCGGGCCACTTGATTTACCGTTCCGTCCCCGCCTACCGCCACTACCAAGTCTACTTGAGTGGCTTTAAAATGCAAGGCGGCCCTGTAAGCGTCATCAGGCCCTTTTGTGTGGTAAATATCTTTAATCCAGCCTGTGCGATGATGAAACGACCGCTCTATATAGCGCCCCAAAAAGGCCTTTCCCTTTATCCCCGAAGCCGGATTAACAATAAACGCCACTTTTTTCATAAGACAAAGATAAGACGATTCAAAATAAATTCCTATCTTTGGGCTTTGGAGGCGAGAGATGAGCAGCGAACGAACCACACAACCACGGCGTCAAGCGCCGATGATTATTCCGGCAAGCGGTTTTTTGGCGGGGATTTTGTTTATACGTTTTTCGTATACTTATGGAATTTTGCCCGCTTCTTCTCAAACGTATATCCAAGGCATACTCCTGTCCGGAGTGTTTGTTTGCCTACTGTTTTTTTTGTGCTTTTACCTCCTGCCCCGTTACGCATTGCTGACATATCCGCGGGTCTGTTATGCTTTGGCCGTTGCTTCGCTTTTTTTCGCGGGCGCTTGGAGCTATTGCCGACAAAACAACCTCACAGCCCTCCCCAAGGATAATAAACCCACTGTCCTCTATGGAGTAGTCGAGTCCGTTACCCCAACAAGAAGCAAAAGATTCATGCGGATAAACACCCGACTGCTCGCTTTTCGTCAAGAAGAAGCAAGCCATTTATGCAACCGTAAATCGTTTATATATATCCCTATAGACAACTATGACCCCAACCTGCAACAAGGTTCCAAAATATGGACTCTTGCCGGGATCAGTCAGCATCAAGACAGCGCTTTCAATGCCGGCCGTTCCATGCCGCCCTCCATATTTCTGCACCGTTCCAGTCCTTTAGCCTTTACTTGGGAGCATCCCTCACTTCCCGCCCAAATGGGACAAAAGATGCTCTCCGCCCTCCAAACCCACATCCGAGACCCCAATTCTTATGCCCTGCTGGCCGGACTCAGCTTGGGCAACAAAGAAGCTTTTGACCCCGAACTTAAAAACGCCTACGCATCTTCCGGCGCCATGCACATATTGGCCGTATCGGGCTTGCATGTAGGCATTATTTATTCCATTATATTATTGGTATTTAATCTGCTGATTCCGGGAAACAACCGAAAACGAAGCATCATTAAACAAACCCTTGCTTTTGGCGCCCTAAGCCTTTTTGCCGCCATGGCCAAATTTGCCCCTTCTGTCACCCGCGCCCTGCTCATGGTAGGATTATCCACGTCCGGAAAATTCATACATCGCCCCGTTCGCTCCCTGCAAACACTGTTCACTACCGCTTTACTTATTTGCGTGGTCAATCCCGCCGCGATTTTTGAAATAGGATTCCAACTCTCTTTTTGCGCCGTACTCGCCATCCTTACCCTACATCCGCCTCTGCATCGTCTTTTACAACCCAAAACAAAAGCGGGTAAATACCTGTGGTCGCTCATCACTATTTCCATAGTCGCCCAATTTGGCACCGCGCCGCTTGCCTACCACTATTTTGGAATTTTTCCCTATTTATTTTTGCTGACCAATCTGTTTATCATCCCGCTTACGGGAATATTGCTCCACCTGCTCTGCGCGTGGTTGGCTTTGGGACAAATCCCTGTAATCGGCCCTGCCCTCTTATGGCTTATGGAACACGCCGCATGGCTCATGAATCAAGGGGTGATGTGGGTGGACGGATTGTTGTAAACCCTATTTTTTTTACCTTTGCGCTGATTTTTATTTTTACTGCCATGGGAGGATTTTTTGGCGTTGCTGCCAAAGCAAATTGCGCTACCGACTTATTTTACGGAACGGATTATCATTCTCATCTGGGTACCAAGCGAGGCGGAATGGCCTGTATTAATCCAGATGGCTCTTTTACCCGCTCCATACACAGCATAGAAAACACTCATTTTAGAAATAAATTTGAAGACGACCTCCACGAATTTGAGGGGTTTTCCGGAATAGGCGTTATCAGCGACACAGACGCCCAACCGATTACCATTCATTCGCATCTGGGCGTCTTTGCCATTGTTACGGTGGCCCGAATCAACAACCTTAAAGACTTGGCCAAAGAGTTGATTGATAAGGGAAAAAACTTTAACGAACTCAGCTCCGGTTCCTTTAATCCAACTGAATTGGTAGCCCAATTGATTACGGAAAAAGACAGTTTTGCACAGGGCATCCGACATGCTCAAGAACGGATTAAAGGTTCATGCTCTATGCTGATTCTCACCAAAGACGGAGTGATTGCAGCCCGAGACCGATACGGACGCACGCCTATCGTGTTGGGAAAAAAACAGGGCGCTTACGCATGTGCATCGGAATCTTGCAGTTTTCCCAACCTTGGTTTTAGCTTAGAGCATTACTTAGGCCCGGGAGAAGCCATTCGGATTACCTCAGACGGCTATACCCGCCTGCTCGAAGCGAGGGACAAGCTGCAAATTTGCTCTTTCCTGTGGATTTATTACGGATATCCCTCAAGCTGTTACGAAAAAATAAATGTAGACGATGTTCGGTATCGTTGCGGGGCGGCCATGGGACAGCAGGACAAAACGCCCATAGACTGCGTATCGGGGATTCCCGACTCGGGAACTTGTATGGCTATTGGTTACGCCCAAGGGAAAAATATCTCCTACCGCCATGCAGTCGTCAAATATACCCCAACATGGCCCCGGAGCTTTATGCCTTCTAACCGAAACGTCAGGGATTTGATTGCCCAAATGAAACTCATTCCCAATAAAAGCCTGCTTACAGAAAAACGGGTAGCTTTTTGCGACGATTCTATTGTACGGGGGACGCAACTTAGAGAACACGCCAAACGCTTTTATGAATACGGTACCCGAGAGGTACACATCCGCATCAGTTGTCCGCCTTTAATCTATACCTGCCCCTTCCTCAATTTTACCGCATCCCAGTCGGAATTGGAGTTGATTACCCGACGAATCATCGATGCATACGAAGGGCAAAGCGATAAAAATTTGGCCTTATATGCAAATACGCACAGCGTCCAATATCAAAAGATGGTGCGTAAAATTGCAGAAACGCTAAAAGTCAATTCACTTATATTTAATCCTATAGAAACATTAATCGAAGCTATTGGCTTGGAAAAAGCCCATGTTTGCACCCATTGTTTTGACGGTTCGAGCTTGGGCGCCTGAGTATAAATTTGGCATATTCAGGATTATGCTTACCTTTGCCACACTTAAATACCCCAATTACACTTAACCAAAAAATTGTTCTATGAACATCTTTGTTTCCAGCCTTAATTTTAAGGCTAAAAAAGAGGATCTCCAAGATCTCTTTGCCCCTTTCGGAGAAGTTGCTTCTGTCCGGATTATTACTAACCGTGATACCCGTCGCTCCAAAGGATACGGGTTTGTGGAAATGCCCGATGAAGACGAAGGCCAAGCCGCCATTCAGGCGCTTAACGGCTCAGAACACATGGGCAGATCCATCAATGTTGCCGTGGCCAATGAGCGCAGCGCAGAAGCCTAAGATAAGGTACCTGCAATAAAAAAGAGCGGTAATTCCGCTCTTTTTTATTTGTTTTCAGACACTAAAGGCCTCCCAGTAATCTAAGTATGCTATCAAAAATCCCACTCAAGTTTGGTAAAAAAATCCCCAAAATGGTTAAGACAGCAGTAACGATCATTAAAACTAATTCCAAATTCATGCTGTTGTGTGTTTAAAGAGTTAATAAGTATGTACTATTGAGGCGCAAAGGTAATAAGAAAATTTTGTTGTGCAAATTTTAGCGAGAAAATCTCATCTCATCAAGCAAATAACCGGCTCCGGCAAACTTGTCAATAACAAAAAGTATATACCGAATATCCACAGAAATATTTCTACAAACAACTGGGTCATAGGCTAAATCACTCATAGTTCCCTCCCATACCCTGTCGAAATTAATGCCTACCAACTCTCCATAAGCGTTGAGTACAGGACTGCCGGAATTTCCTCCGGAAGTGTGGTTGGTGGCAATAAAACATACCGGAACCGTGCCGTTTACCGCCCAACGACCATAATCTTTGTTGTGGTAGAGGTCGCGCAACTTCTGAGGAACATCGTAGTCATAAATATCGGGATTGTCCTTTTCCATAATGCCGTCAAGGGTGGACAGAGGTTCGTAATAGACGGCGTCCATAGGCTTATAACCTTTGACTTTCCCGTAAGTTATCCTTAGGGTGGAGTTGGCGTCGGGATAAAAAACCTTATTTTTTTGAAATTCCATTTGTCCCCTCATATAGCCTCTGTAAAGTAAACTGATGGCGCTATTCAATGCCGTAACCTTGGGCATCACGGTCTGATTATATTGATCCATATAGGCCGTATAGAGCTGCATGGCAGGATCTTTACGTAAAATATCCATAAAATCGACACGATGTAGAGCCTCCATCGCCTGCTCTTTGGAGGCAAACAGAGAGGTGGAAAAAAGTTCGTCCGCCCACATTTCAATGGAATAACCGTATTTGGTAATCTGTTCGGCAATCAGCGGACTATGAAAACGGGAGGGTACGTTCATCAAGTATTCGCGCAATAGCGCCACAAAGGTGCTTTGGTCAATAGGGCGGTAGTAATCTTTAAAGAAGGTCTCCAGCTGTCCGCTGACCAAGCTGCGGATTTGCTCCGCTTCGCTGTTGGCCCTTTCTTCCCTTGCCAACAGTTGGGAAATGGAACCCGCCATACGCACAATCTCCACACACACCAATGCCTCGCTATGATAATCGGCGGCATAGGCATAAGGTTCCAATTCGTCATATAAATCTTGCAGTTGGCCAACCAACGAGGCGTACTGAGGTTTGCCCGCAGCCCATGAGGTAAACGATTCTTCAAACGCCCTTTTCTGCGCCACCGTCTGCAAGCGAATCAGTCCTTTAGTCTCGCCCTGCCACCTTTTCCACGAATTGGCCACGGATGCATTCTTGGAAGCATATTGAATCCGCACCGCCGGACTTTTGGCCATGGCTTCGTTCATGATATTCAAACGCTGGGTACGCAATCTGATTTTATGCGGATTAGACTCTTGAATATAGTTAACAGCTTGGGAATGGATGTATTGCTGAGTTCTTCCCGGATAGCCGTACACCATGGTGAAATCGTTTTCCTTTACCCCTTTTAACGATATGGTAAAGAATTTTTTGGGTTTATACGGTACATTAGAGGGGCTATAGGCCGCCGGTTTGTTGTCGGGGCCGGCGTACACCCTAAAGAGGGCAAAGTCTCCGGTATGACGGGGCCACATCCAGTTGTCGGTATCTCCGCCAAATTTACCGATGGCAGAGGGAGGCGCTCCGACTAAACGGACGTCGGTATAAGTTTCAAAAACGAACAGGAAATATTGATTGCCGTAAAACAGCGACTCCACGCGGGCTTGATAGTGCGTCCCCTCTATGGCTTTAGCCACAACCGCCTCTTGGTTTGTGCGTACCAACTGCCCCCGACTTTCTTCGTCCATCCCATCTGTCACCCCCTTTAATATAGCCTCGGTAACATCTTCCATTCGAACCAAAAAACGCACAGTTAACCCACTGTTGGGCAATTCTTCACTCCGGTTCATGGCCCAAAATCCATTGGTAAGATAGTCGTGTTCCACCGACGAATGGGATTGAATCTGGCTGTAGCCGCAATGGTGGTTGGTAAGCAACAGCCCGTCTCCGGAAATCATTTCTCCGGTACATCCTCCTCCAAAATGCACAATAGCGTCCTTGAGGGAAGCCTTGTTAACACTGTATACATCCTCCGCAGTCAGGCGAAAACCGTTTTTCCGCATATCTTGGATACGCTGTCCTATTAGGGAGGGAAGCCACATACCCTCGTCTGCCCGCATAAAGGGAGCAGAGAGTGTCAAAAACGTTACAAATAGCAATAGTTTCTTCATAGGTAAAATTATTATCTTTGCAAAATTAGTTAAATTAACGATACAAAAACCATGAATCAACTTGCCCGTTATATAATCGCCTTGGCCGTTGTGGCGGTAGTCTGTTTTTTGGCTTGGTATTTCAGCGATATACTCACCTATATCCTTATTGCCGCCATTCTTTCCATCATGGGCAAACCATTGGTCGGTCTTTTGGATTCATTACACTATAAAACATGGCGGATTCCCCACAACATATCCGCTTTAATTGCTTTGATTGTGGTCATTGGGGTGTTTTCTACTTTGTTCATATTCCTTGTACCCCTATTCTCGCAAATCATCCACCGGCTGTCCATGATTGACATGGACCAAATCGTCCTAAACCTGTCCGTGCCCTTACAGAATATTAACCGGTTCTTGCATGAATACGTGCCCGGAATAGACTCCGATGTTACGGTACAAAACCTTTTTTCACAATATATTGCTTCTTTCATCAACGATTTTGACCTTACCCGGTCTCTAAACTCGTTGGCCGCTATAATCTCAAAGTTCGGTATCGGCCTTTTTTCGGTATGCTTCATTACCTTCTTTTTCATTAGGGAGAAAGATATGTTCAACAATATTGTACTGAGTCTGTTTCCGGAGAAAAAGGAACAGAACGCAATCCGCGCCCTCCAATCTACCAATCGGTTGCTGTCTCGTTACTTTATAGGCATCTGCATCGAAACGCTGGCCATAACTATACTTAATACGCTGGGACTTACCCTTATTTGCGGATTCGATTTTAAATTGGCTATTGTGTTGGCCTTTGCCTCCGGCGTACTCAACGTAATTCCCTATATTGGTCCTGTCGTGGGCGGGCTTATCGGGGTGTCGTTTGGGGTCCTTGGTTACTATCAGACAGCCGAAAGCATGGGCCTCTTTTTTGTAGCGCTGCCCATCGCACTTGTCTATACAATCACCAATTTGATTGACGTATTTATTTTTCAGCCATTTATCTATTCAAACAGCGTCCGCGCCCACCCTTTAGAGATTTTTATGGTAATCCTGATTGCCGGAAGCATAGGCGGGGTAATCGGTATGCTGGTGGCCATTCCGGCCTATACCGTAATTCGGGTATTTGCCCGAGAATTTTTCTACAACTTTAAGGTGGTGCAAAAGCTAACCCGCCGGATAGGAGACGAATAAAAAAAGGGGCTTTAAACCCCTTTTAACTTAGCATACAACGGATTAATCGTTTTTCTGCATAATCGCATTATATTTCTCATAGGCGGCTTGATATGCCTCGTTCTTGCCTTGAAGGCGGTAATAAATATGCCTCAAGTATATCGCAACATCGGCCTTAAGGTCTTCGTCCTCAGTAATGGCAAAACATTGCTCAAAGGGCTCAATCGCTTTTTCCAAATATTGCTCCATTTCTTCCATCATGGCATTCCATTTGGCGTCATCCAACTCGTCGCTGGCTTTGTTTTGCACATCCACCGCCGCATCATAATACAAAACGCCTAAGGTATAGTGACTATACGCATAACGGGGATTCACCTCTATGGATTTTTGGAAGCTGGCAGCAGCCCTTTCCAAATTTCCCAAGTTGTTTCTCCAAATATTCCCCTCGGCATAGTACAAAGAAGGGTTATCCGGTTCATTCCTTTGGGCCGAATGAATGTATTCCATAATTTTTTCGGGGTCTTCCTCTCTCTCCATATACAAGTTAATCAAATCAATCAATATACCCTGATTGGAAGGAAATCTGGTAAAACCTGCTGCCAATACGCGCTCTATCTCATTCTCCCGGCCTACATGCTTGTAGCAGTTCGCCAAAATGGAATAAGCCGCTCCCTCCTGCGCCCAGCCCAAATCCAAAGCGCGCTGCACATAATGGATGGCCCGCTCGTATTCGTTGGCGTAAAAAGCCATAAGTCCCGCATAGAAAACAACAGCGGTGTCTAATTGATTAACAGTTTGATGTTCTGAACAAAGCACCGCATTGCCAAAGTGTTTGGAGGCCAAAGAGAAGTTGGTCATGGCGTTCGCAGTCATGCCCTCGGCTACATAGCGGGTTTGCAATCCGCTAATACCGGCAGTAATGTCTCTCCTTTGGGAACCTCTGGCGTCTAATTCGTATGCTTTACTAAAAGCATTAAGTGCGTCACCAAGAATGTCTTGCGGTATTAAGGGTTTGGTTACTACCCAAAATGCCAATCTCCCGTCTTCTGCATAGTAAAGGTCTTTGTCTGCATAATGAACCACATCATAGACTTCGCCACCTATGGTCATTTGTTCAGTTCCTGTAGGGCGGATATCTTTTAAAATCACCCTCGCTTCCATAGAACTCAATCCTACCCAAAGATTTTTAGTCGGCACCTCGTATACATTGGTCAGCGCCTTACCAAAACGTACCCAGGCAGCCGCATCCTGGGCTCTTCTTCCGTTAACCTCGTCCTTGGATTTTTGATACGCTTTTAACGCAGCATCTATCTCCCTGGTTGTTTGGGCGCCCAGCTGAACGGCCGTCAGCATCAGGGCGAATAATAAAATCTTTTTCATAATACAATGAATCGTTTTTAGTGTTTTTATAAATTATTTTGTGTGATTTCCTGTTCCACAGGTTTTTCTTCGCTCTTGCTCACCCTGCAAACAGCCGCTATGCTGTCTTGGTCCTTCAACTGAATCAGCCTTACCCCTTGGGTGGCCCGTCCCGCTACGCGAACATCGGATACGGCCAAGCGGATGGTAATGCCCGAACGGTTGATAATCATCAAGTCGTTCTCGTCCCCCACATCTTTGATGGCGATTAATTTACCTGTTTTTTCTGTTATATTCAATGTTTTCACTCCTTTACCTCCTCGATTGGTGATTCGATAATCCTCCAACTCAGACCGTTTTCCATAGCCGTGTTCACTCACCACCATAATATGGCGGGGAATCGCAGTTTCTGCTAATTGAGTATCTACACAAATCATGCCAATCACTTCGTTCTCGCCTTCAATGCTGATGCCGCGAACTCCGGCCCCCGTGCGACCAATGGGACGTACATGGGTCTCGTTAAAACGCACGCACTTACCCTCTTTGGCTGCCAAAAGGATTTCTGAACAACCGGTGGTCAGTACCGCTTCGAGCAACTCATCGCCTTCGCGTATAGTAATGGCATTGATTCCGTTAACCCTAGGACGGGAATATGCTTCCAAAGAGGTCTTTTTTACGGTTCCGCGTTTGGTACACAATAAAATAAAATTATTATTGACGTAATCCTCCTCGGTTAGATTCTTTACGTTGATGTAGGCGCAGACCTTATCTTCGGGGTCAATATTGATAACATTCTGAATCGCCCTTCCTTTGGAGGCCTTGGCGCCTTCCGGAATTTGGTATACCTTTAACCAATAGCATCTGCCTTTTTGGGTAAAGAAGAGCATGGTGCTATGGGTGTTGGCCACGTAGATGTGTTCGATAAAATCCTCATCCCGCGTTACGCTACCCTTGGCCCCTACCCCTCCGCGGTTTTGCAAACGAAACTCGGTGAGGGCTGTACGTTTGATGTAGCCCAAATGAGAAATGGTGATTACCACATCCTCATCCGAATAAAAATCTTCCGGATTAAACTCTCCCTCCGATGGCTCTATCATGGTACGGCGGTCGTCTCCAAACTTGGCGGCCACATCGTTTACCTCATCTTTGATTACCTGCATTTGCAGTTGTTCATCTTCGAGCAGGTTGCGAAGTTGGGCTATCAATTGGGCCAATTCATCGTACTCAGCCTGCAATTTGACCCGCTCCATGCCTGTGAGCTGGCGCAAACGCATTTCTACAATGGCTTTTGCTTGAATCTCGCTAAAATCAAACTTGACCATTAAGCCGGTCCAAGCTTCTTCTACCGTTTTGGAGGCGCGAATCAAGGCGATAATCTCATCCAAAATATCGAGGGCCTTGAGCAGACCTTCGAGTATATGCGCCCTTTTCTCGGCCTGTTCCAACTCAAAACGGGTACGGCGAAGGACTACTTCGTGGCGATGACGCAGGTAGTATTTGATTAATTGTTTAAGATTGAGCAATCTGGGACGACCATCCACCAAGGCGATATTGTTGACGGAAAAAGAGGCCTGCAACTGAGTGGCTTTATACAGATTGTTCAATACCACATTGGCAATAGCTCCCATTTTGAGCTTGATTACCATCCGCATCCCGTTCCGGTCGCTCTCGTCGTTGACGTAGGCAATACCGTCCAATCTCTTATCCTCTACCAATTCGGCAATCTTTTCGATAAGCTCGCGCTTGTTGACCATATAGGGAATTTCGTGTACCACAATGGTTTCACGTCCGGTAGACGATACTTCTATATCGGTCTTGGCACGGACTACAATGCGGCCACGCCCCGTTTCAAAGGCATCTCTGATTCCTGCCAATCCGTGGATGGTGCCTCCGGTCGGAAAATCCGGTCCCTTAACGTATTGCATCAACTCATCGGTGCTGATTTCTCTGTTGTCTACATAGGCGCAGATGGCGGCGGCAATTTCCCTTAGGTTGTGGGGAGGCATATTGGTGGCCATACCCACGGCTATACCCGAAGCGCCATTCAAAAGCAGCAACGGCACCTTGCCGGGCAGCACGGTAGGCTCCTCTAAAGAGTCGTCAAAATTGAGGCGAAAATCAACCGTACCTTTGTCTAAGTCTGCCAAAGCTTCTTCTGCAATCCGCAACAAACGGGCCTCGGTATAACGCATGGCAGCGGGTTCATCCCCGTCTACCGAGCCAAAGTTACCTTGTCCGTCTATCAACATATAACGCATACTCCATTCTTGGGCCATGCGCACCATGGCTTCATACACGCTCGAATCTCCGTGCGGATGGTATTTTCCCAATACCTCCCCCACTATACGGGCTGCCTTTTTAAATGGTTTTGAGGCGCTTAAACCTAATTCGGACATGCCAAAAAGCACCCTGCGGTGCACCGGCTTTAATCCATCGCGGACATCAGGCAGGGCGCGAGAAACGATAACCGACATGGAATAGTCGATATACGCGCTCTTCATTTCTTCTTCTATGTTGATTTTGATGACCCTGCCCAATTGCTCGTTAACTTCTTCCGACATTTTATTTTGTGTTCTGGTGTGATTAAAAAAGAGCGTAAAAGTACAAATAATTCTTTAAATTGTGCTAATTTTGCCCATATTTTCATAACATGAACCTGCACATATCTAACGAACTCAATGATATTCTATCATATAGCCGCGAAGAAGCCATGCGTTTGGGGAACTATACCATTACCCTTGACCACTTTCTTTTGGGCATCGTCCGGCACAAGGAGAACAATGGTCTAAAAACGATGATATCCATAGGATTAGACGAAGATGCCTTTAAAAGTCGCGTGGAAACCGGCTTGCTGACCGGAGACATGATTCCCTACGAACAGGCCAATCGGCTCGTACTTTCCAAATCTGCCGAAAACGCATTAAAGATGATGTTCTTGGAGTCCTTGGCCCTTAAAGAACCCCAACCATTGGCCCTGCACCTGCTGCTGGCCATCCTGCGCTATGGAGGTACGGCAGGGGCTAGAATCCTTGCAGAGCGGGGTATTCATTACCACAGCGTGCGTCAGTACCATATGGGCGCGCCGGCGGTACGCGACGGAGATTATATTGACTCGGACGACCCTTTGCCCGAAGATGCAGGCAGGCACAACCCAAGCCGCGGAGACAGACCCCTTGTCCGGAATGCGGGCATTGCTGCCAAGGGACAAAGCGATACTCCCATGCTGGATAATTATGGCTTTGACCTTACGGCTGCGGCCATGCAGGGCAAGTTAGACCCGGTGACAGGCAGAGAAAAAGAAATCGAGCGCTTGGCGCAAGTATTGGGCAGGCGCAAGAAAAACAATCCGGTGCTGATTGGAGAACCGGGCGTAGGCAAGTCGGCTATTGTAGAGGGACTTGCCCTGCGCATTGCCCAAAAGAAAGTTTCGAGGGTGTTGCTGGAAAAGCGCGTCATATCCCTCGACTTGGGCTCGTTGGTGGCCGGAACCAAATACAGGGGGCAATTTGAGGAGCGTATGAAATCGGTATTGAATGAATTACGCAAAAATGCCCATCTGATTTTGTTTATTGACGAAATCCACACATTGGTGGGGGCGGGGGGAGCCACCGGCTCTTTAGACGCTGCCAACATGCTCAAACCGGCTTTGGCAAGAGGTGATATTCAGTGTATTGGAGCAACCACTTTGGACGAATACAGGGAATATATAGAAAAAGACGGGGCCTTGGAGCGCCGTTTTCAAAAAGTCATGGTGGAACCCACCAATGTAGAAGAAACCATTGAAATGCTGCACAACGTCAAAACCCGTTACGAGGAACACCACAAGGTATGCTATACCCAAGACGCGCTCAAGGCCTGCGTACTGCTGACCCAGCGATACATTACCGACCGCTGCCTGCCCGACAAGGCTATTGACGCTTTGGACGAAGCCGGTTCAAGGGTTCGTATTGCCCACGTTAAGGCGCCCAAGGAACTTCAAGATTTGGAACTTCAGTTAGAAGCGCTTAGGACAAAAAAACGGGAAGGTATAGCCCAAAATATGTTTGCAGAAGCCGCCATACTCCGCGAAACGGAACGGGAACTCATGGAGGAATTGTTCCTCATGCAGTCCAAATGGGAAGAAAAGGAGGGTAAAAAACGACAAACGGTAGACCGGGACCAAGTAGCGGAAGTGGTCTCCATGATGGCCAATGTACCCATCAACCGCGTGGCGGAATCCGAGAGTAAACGACTGATGGAGATGGCTCAAGCGGTCAAAAACCGGATTATTGGTCAAGACGAGGCTGTGGAACGTATGGTGAGGGCCATACAACGAAACCGGGCCGGACTTAAAGACCCCAACAAGCCCATAGGCACTTTTATCTTTTTGGGACCCACAGGCGTAGGCAAGACCCAATTAGCTAAGGTCATCAGCGAGTATTTGTTTGACTCTGCGGATAATTTGACACGTATTGACATGAGCGAGTATATGGAGAAGTTCGCCGTCAGCCGCCTTATTGGGGCGCCTCCGGGCTACATAGGCTATGAAGAAGGGGGGCAGCTTACAGAGCGGGTAAGGCGCAAACCCTATTGCGTGGTGCTGCTCGACGAGATAGAAAAAGCCCATCCCGATATTTTTAACCTGCTGCTTCAAGTGTTTGACGAAGGGCGACTGACAGACAGCAACGGACGGCAGGTTGATTTTAGGAATACCATCATTATTATGACCTCCAACATCGGCAGCAGAGAGTTTAAGGAGTTTGGGAGCGGAGTGGGATTTGCCAACGCCAGCAGACGGAACGTAGAAGAAAATTACCGGAGCGTGATTCAAAAGGCATTAGACAAAACCTTTAGTCCCGAATTTATCAACCGCGTAGACGAACAAATCCTCTTTAGACCCTTGGATAAAAAAGACCTGTTCCAAATCATAGAGATAGAATTGAACGATTTGTATAAACGGATGGAACAGGCCGGCTTTAACTTGGAGATAGACGCCAAAACCAAACGCTTTGTGGCCGAACAGGGCTACGACCCTCAATACGGAGCCCGCCCCCTCAAAAGGGCCATACAATGTTATTTGGAAGACCCGCTCTCGGAGGCCATCATACAAATGAGCGCAAAGCAGGGACAAACGCTGTCTGTTAGAATGATGCGGGGAATGCCCAAGGTGGATATTAAACCACGGTAAATTGTGGTTTTGGCCTTTTTGTTTTTTTGTCGTACCTTAGCTGGGATTATTTAGCACTATACACCTAATGAAAGACCTTAATTGTTTTATTCCTGCCATTAGCGCAGAACAAGTTACAGCCACCGTCCAAGAGCTTAAAGCCTCTTCCCGCGTCCGTCAAATCTACCTGCTCGTGAGTCAGGAGGGCGATTATGCCTCTTTAGATTGTCCGCTGATTACCATCAACAGCCTTACGTCAAGCCAAACCGTTGCGCAAATTGCCCAACATTGCGACTCCGAATTTGCGCTTATCTACACCAAACACACCACCCTCAATCTGGGCTATTTTGCACTGGAACGCTTCCTTGGCTTGGCTCAAGACAGCGGGGCGGGCATGGTGTATGCAGACCATTATCAGCTTATTGACGGCAATCGCAGGGCCATGCCTCTAATCGCTTGTCAAGAAGGCAGCCTTAGGGACGATTTTAATTTTGGCTCCCTGTTGATTTACCGCAGCAGCGCCCTCAAAGCCGCAGTCGCGCAGACCCAAGGCGATTATCCTTTTGCAGGGCTTTACAACCTCCGTTTGGCGGTATCCCGAATCGCGCCTCTTGTACACATCAACGAATACCTGTATACAGAGGTGGAAACCGATACCCGCACATCGGGCCAAAAGTTGTTCGATTATGTAGACCCCAAGAACCGCGCCGTACAGATTGATATGGAAAAGGCATGTACCGAGCATCTTAAAGCCGTAGGCGGCTATTTAGAACCGGTGTTTACGCCTATTCGGTTCCAAGATGCCGAATTTGAATACGAAGCATCGGTGATTATCCCTGTGTTTAATCGTATTAGAACCATCGAAGACGCCATCAAGTCTGTGTTAATCCAGCAAACCGACTTTCCATTTAACTTGATTATTGTGGACAACCACTCTACGGACGGCACTACTGAATTGATTGCCAAATACAAAACAGACCCTCGCCTTATCCACGTGATTCCCGACCGCCACGACTTGGGCATAGGCGGATGCTGGAATATGGGCGTACACCATCCCCAATGCGGTAAATTCGCCATCCAGTTAGACAGCGACGACGTGTATGCAGACGAAACCACCTTGACCAAAATGGTCAACGCCTTTTACGAAGAAAACTGCGCCATGGTGGTGGGCACCTACCGAATGACCAACTTTGAGATGGAAACCATTCCTCCGGGCATTATTGACCACAGAGAGTGGACGCCCGAAAACGGAAGAAATAATGCTTTGCGCATAAATGGATTAGGCGCTCCCAGAGCTTTTTATACCCCCATGCTTCGCGACATTAAACTGCCCAACACCAGTTACGGAGAAGATTACGCGCTGGGGCTTCGCTTTTCCCGTTATTACCAAATCGGCAGGGTCTACGATGTGGTCTACTGCTGTCGCCGCTGGGAGGGCAACTCCGACTCCGCCCTCGATATTGTCAAACAAAATGCCCACAACCTCTATAAAGACCGCATCCGTACCTGGGAATTACAGGCCAGAAAACAGATGAAATGAAAGACCCGCAGCTTAACGACCAAGCCCTGCAATTGCTCCGGCGGCAGATTAAAGCGTGGCCGTTGGCCGCGGCCAACTATGCGGCCTTGTCCCAAGTAGAGACCAAAAAATTATCCATCAACGGATTTGAGTTTTTAGTTCAATTTAATCCTTCCCGCATTAGCTCCTCGGCTGCCGATACGGACCCGCAAGCCATTCAAAACCGGAAATGCTTCCTCTGCACCCGCCACCTGCCGCCGAAACAGGAAATTCTGTCTTGGTACCTAAGCAAATACAACCGTGCGTACAACATTTTGTGCAACCCCTACCCCATTTTTCCACTACACCTCACCATCACCTCTAAGCGACACATACCGCAGCAATTGTTTAGACGCATGGGAGATATGTTCAAACTGGCCGAACAGTTGTCGGATTTTGTAATTTTTTACAACGGCTCAAAATGCGGAGCCTCTGCGCCGGACCATTTTCATTTTCAAGCCGGAAACAAGGGATTTTTGCCCATACAATTCTTGGTGGAAAACGGGACTTCTTTGGAGCATTATCCGGTATCTGTCTCTGTATATAAATCGGAGCAAGCCAGCGATATGGTCTCCTTTTTCCGTTTCCACCATAAGAACGACTCCATGCTCAACCTGCTTTGCTGGAAAACCGGCAAGATGTTTTACATGGTTGCCTTTCCCCGCAAGCTCCACCGTCCCGTCCAATTTTATGCCAAGGGCGAGGCCAATATCCTCCTCAGTCCCGCTACCATTGACTTGGCCGGCGTGCTGATTACCCCATTAAAAAAAGATTTCTGCAAGCTGTCTGCTGCAGATGTATCGGATATATTTACCCAAATCTCATAATTATGTTACCAACCATCTCTGTCGGCATCATGTTTCAGCCCCAAATCTCCTTCCTGTTGGACGGATGTTTCGGTTTTTCCGACAAAAACTATACGGGCGAACAAAAAGTATCTTATAAAGACGGCCTTATCGAATTTGATGGCCAATTATATTCCAAAATCAGCTTGACTCCCCAAAGCCAAGACCATACCTTTACATTGAAAGATGTGGTCATCGGCATAGAGTTTCATTGGGAGCGAAAAGAAGACCAACGGTTCAAAGGGTCGCTCGAATTTATTGTGGAAAACGAAAAAGTTACCGCCGTCAATATTTTGCCTGTTGATACCTACCTAATCAGCGTAATCGCCTCCGAAATGAGCGCGACCAGTTCCATCGAATTGCTCAAAGCCCATGCCGTTATCTCCCGAAGCTGGCTATTGTCGCAAATAGAAAAACGTCAGGCCATTGAAATCTCCGAAGCAAGCTATGCAAGCGATACCCGCACCGACACGGAATGGATTCGCTGGTGGGACCGTGAAGACCATGTCAATTTTGACGTCTGCGCCGACGACCATTGTCAAAGATACCAAGGTATTACCCGTGCCTCCCAATCCCTTGAAATAGTAAGCCAAGCGGTAATGGAAACCGCAGGAGAAGTGCTACTGTTCCACAACGCCATATGCGACACCCGCTATTCCAAATGCTGCGGAGGCGTCTTTGAAGAGTTTCAAAACAACTGGGAGCCGGTAAGATACCCCTATTTAACCAAAGGCTATGACGGAGTACCCCAAGACCGTCCCCATCCCCTGCCCGACTTGAGTCAAGAGGCGGCAGCCGAAGCTTGGATACGAAGCGCTCCGCCCGCCTTCTGCAACAACAGGAATCAAGAGGTTCTGTCCCAAGTGCTCAACAGTTATGACCAAGAAACCACCCAGTTCTTCCGTTGGAAAGTCTCCTATACTACAGAAGAACTCTCAGACCTCATCCACCGCCGCACCGGCATTGATTTTGGCATTGTTACAGACTTGATTCCCTTAGAAAGAGGCACGTCCGGCAGAATCATCAAACTTAAAATGGTGGGAAGCAAGAAAACGATGGTCATAGGCAAAGAACTGCTCATCCGCAAATCCTTATCGGAATCCCATCTCTACAGTTCTGCCTTTGTGGTAGATAAAACCCAAGATGGATTTAGCTTGACCGGAGCAGGCTGGGGCCACGGAGTAGGGCTCTGTCAAATAGGAGCCGCCGTCATGGCCACCACCGGCTACGACTACCGCAGCATCCTAATGCACTATTTTTCCGGAAGCCAACTCAACAAACAATATTAATCCATGGTAAATAAAAAATCCCCTTGGTACTGGATTCCTTCGCTCTATTTTGGGCAGGGCATACCTTATGTAGTTGTGGCCACCACCGTTTCGGCCATCCTGTACAAACAACTTGGCTTGTCCAATGCCGAAATCACCCTCTACACCGGCTGGCTCTATTTGCCGTGGGTCATCAAGCCCTTTTGGAGTCCCTTTGTAGATATGTTTAAAACCAAGCGTTGGTGGACTGTAGTCATGCAATTTGTGATGGGAGCAGCCTTAGCCGGCGTTGCGTTTTGCATCCCCACCACCTATTTTTTGCAAAGCACGCTCGCCGTTTTTTGGCTGATTGCATTTAGCTCCGCTACCCATGACATTGCCGCAGACGGATTTTACATGCTTGCTCTGGATTCGCACCAACAATCGTTCTTTGTAGGTATCCGCAGTACCTTTTACCGAATCGCCCTTGTTGTGGGACAAGGCGCCTTGGTCATGTTGGCGGGGAGGTTAGAAAAAATCATGCCATCCATTGCCCAAGCATGGAGCTATACTTTTTACGGCGTGGCGGCCCTCTTTATCCTTATTGCCATTTACCACTACTTTATCTTGCCAAAGCCGGCTAATGACCAACCCAATCCCAACAAAAATATAGCCCTTGGCTTCTTCTCTACTTTTGGAGAATTTTTCAAAAAGAAAGGGATTGTTTTGGCCTTGGCCTTTATCCTTCTTTACCGTTTGGCCGAAGCGCAGCTCATCAAAATCGCGCCGCTCTTTTTGCTGGGAGACAGGGCGGAAGGCGGCTTGGGCATGGACACGGAAAGTGTTGGCTTTGTCTACGGTACAGTAGGGATTATCGCCCTTACCTTAGGAGGCATCTCCGGAGGAATAGTGGCCGCCAGAGATGGTTTAAAGAAATGGCTTTGGCCCATGGTGCTTGCGCTCAACGTCACCAACCTCATCTACGTCTACTTTGCCTATGCCCAACCGCAAAGCTTTTTATTGATTTGTTCGGGAGTTGCGGTAGAACAATTTGGGTACGGATTTGGATTTACGGCATTTATGCTTTATCTTATCTATATTTCGCGGGGCAAACTGCAAACGGCGCACTACGCCATTTGTACAGGATTTATGGCTTTGGGCATGATGATTCCCGGTATGTTTGCCGGAAAAATACAGGAACTTATAGGTTATCAACACTTTTATCTTTGGGTGTGCCTGTGTACCATTCCCGGATTCATTCTTGTTGCGCTGCTAAAGATTGACCCGGCGTTTGGGAAAAAAGCTAGTAATTAAACAACTAAACGATATGAAAAAAATGATTCTGACAGCCGTATGGCTGCTTGCAGGCGTAGGTTTATGGGCGCAACCAACGGTTAAATTAGGAATTGACGTCCTTAGGGAGCGTAACTTTGATATTTTGCAAGGCAAGCGGGTAGGTTTGATTACCAATCCCACCGGCGTAGACCGCTTTCTTAAAAGCACGGTAGATATTCTGTTTGAAGCCGATGGAGTTGATTTGGTCGCCCTGTACGGGCCGGAACACGGCGTCCGCGGAGACGTGCGGGCAGGCGACAAGATAGGAGACGCCAAGGATTCCAAAACCGGCGTACCCGTCTTTTCACTCTACGGAGCCACCCGTCGCCCCACCAAAGAGATGCTGACGGGCATTGACGTGTTGGTATACGACATACAGGATATAGGATGTCGCTCCTATACCTACATCAGCACCATGGGTTTGGCCATGGAAGCCTGCGCCGAACACGGAATCGAATTTGTAGTGCTTGACCGTCCCAATCCTTTAGGCGGAGAAAAAGTGGAAGGCTGTTTGACCGAAGATGGGAACATCTCCTTTGTAAGTCAGTTTAAAATTCCTTATGTATACGGACTTACCTGCGGGGAATTGGCTATGATGCTCAACGAAGAAGGCATGTTAGAAGACAAATGCAAACTGACCGTAGTGCCTATGGAAGGCTGGAAACGCAGCATGGACTTTAGCCAAACTGGACTCCAATGGGTGCTGACTTCGCCTCATGTACCCGAAGCCGTATCTTCGCATTTCTATGTAACCACCGGGATTCTTGGAGAATTGGGCGTGGTCTCTATCGGCGTGGGCTATACCCTGCCTTTCCAATTAGTCGCCACCGACTCCATTCCGGCAGAAAAATTAGCCGACCGCCTCAATGCTTTGAACTTGGCGGGCGTATACTTCAGACCCATCTACATCAAGCCTTACTACTCAGTGGGAAAAGACTTGGATTATCAAGGGGTACAAATCCACATTACCGATTACAAAGAAGTGGCGCTCTCCGACATTCAATTCTATATCATGCAGGAAATGTATAGCTTGAATCCCAACTATGACTTCTTTAAACGCGCCCCCAGACGCATCCGCATGTGGAATCAAGTCTGCGGAGCCGACTTTATCTATGAGGAGTTTTCAAAACGATATAACTTTGACGACATCAAAGAATATTGGTATAAAGATAATGAGTCCTTTAAGAAGAAATCGGCCAAGTATTACCTGTACTAAACCTCTCCCACCGCGCTTCTTAGTTTGCCGGATAACCCACCGGTTGGGCCAAGATTACTTTTCCGTTGGTAATATTCAACAGCTCCACCACTGCCGGACGATTTACCTGCCCCAAGACTACCGTTGCTAATCCCTCGGAAGCGCAATACAGGTAGACG
>WRBG01000004.1 GCA_009784635.1 Bacteroidales bacterium
AGGTTTTATTGAGGTTGCGGATGGATATCATGTGGTGTTGTTTTGCTTTATTGGTGTATTAGTTTTATAGGGCACTGCAAAGGTAAGTATGTTTTTTATATCTGCAAATTTTTTTGAAAAAAAATCTACACGTAATAAAGACGCACAAGACTAAAAAATGTTACATCTTCAATTCAACAACCTTACCTCAACATCTTCATCACTTCTTCGATTCCCCTGTCCAACTGCGGGTCGCGCCCCAGCAGACGGTCTTCAAAGGTGTTTCTGATATAGATATCCGGCGCCACGCCCACAAGCTCCATATCCTCGCCCTTGAGGTTATAGCATCCCCATGCGGGCATACGGGAGGAGGAGCCATCCACCAAGGAGACGCTTGATGTAAAGATGACCCAGCGGTAGGTTTCGGTGCCAATGAGGGGAGCAATTCCCAAGCTCTTGATTCCGTTGGAAGTAACTTCTGCATCGCTGAGGCTGCGCTCGTTAATCAATACCACGATGGGCTTGTCGGCAGGGGTAACGCCCGGATGGGTGCTGCGGGGCTGGTCGCGGTAGCTCCATGTAAAGTAGCGCTTCTGCATCAGAAATTCCAACACCTCGTTGTGTACGTTACCGCCGTTGTTAAAGCGCAGGTCAAGGATGAGCGCGTCTTTATGAATAGCGTCCCGATTCATCTCGCTAAGGAATCTGTTCAGCGACCCTGTACTCATGTCGGTCATATGGAGGTAGGCGACCCTGCCTTGGGTTTGGGCGTCCACTACAGACCTCCTTCCGTCCACCCAATCGTTATACAGCGCGTTGCGTAGATTTGCCGTGCGGAAGGTGTGGAGGTTATATGTGCGGTTTCTCCCGTCTCGGGCAAAAGTGAGGGCGATTTCCGGTTTGGGGTCGGCGGCGCTAAAGTATCTTTCGCGGTTCTCCTTTTCGTCCACCGGAACTCCGTTTACAGCCACCAACCGGTCTCCTTTACGGATATCCACCTCCCTTTTATCGGCGGGCGACCCTTCCACAACGGATGCGACAATATACGGACGCGCATTATCAAAGAGGATGCCCGTTTCGGCGCTTTGGATAGAGGTGGCGGAACGCTCTTCCCGTCCCGTAGAGGAGAAGCCCAAGTGCGAGGAGTTAAGTTCCCCAAGCATATCGTTAATCAAGGTTCTAAGGTCGGCCCGATTCTTTACGTGGGGCAGGAAAGAGGCGTAATACTCTTGGGTTGCTTTCCAGTCCACGCCGTGGTAATCAACGTCGTAAAAGTTTTGCGCCAGCTGCGCCCACACTTCGTAAAACATCTGTTGAAACTCGTCCGCGTTATTCTTGTTAAATCCGTGCCTGACAGTCAAATCAGTAACAGAGCCTGCGGCCAAGTCCACCTTGTATATTCTTCCGCCGCCCAAGGCAAACAGGTCTTTGCCGTTGTAACTAAATCTCGATAAGGTGTTCCCGCCTCTTACTTCTTCGGCAGGTTTTTGGTCAAAGTCCAAAAGTTCCTGTTTATAGAGTTTGCGCGTTCCTTCGTGGGTGGAATGATAGAGCAGCCACGTCCTGTTGTTTTGGACAAAGATTTGGGGGTTGGACTGCGACCCGTTTGGGGCAAGTTGTTCCCACCTGTCGTAGATTCTATGGGGATTGATGGTGATGGGCGCTCTGGCCGGCGTCCTTCTGGTGGTGTCCCTGTTGAACAAATCGCTAAACTTATCGGCGGCAAAGGGGGCGCTGTATTTATCCAAAGCCATGCGGTAGAGCTGGGTAGTTACGCCGCGGGGGAAGGAACCGGTAAGAGGATTCGCTGTAAAATAGATATACTTGCCGTCTGCCGACCATACGGGAGCGCTCTCAATGGATACGCTGTTGGTGAGGTTGATAAGCTCTTTGGTACTGAGTTTGCACACATAAATGTCCTGCTCAAAATGGTTCATGGCGGTAAATGTTACCCATTCGTCGTCTTTGGAAAAGTGGATGGGAGGAACCCTAAAAGCCCATAAGTCAATAGTGGCTAAGGTGCTAACGCTCTCTGTGCCGGTACTTAGCAGCTCTAATTTATCGTTTCCCGTAAAGAAGACGAGCTTGCTGTGGTCATGGCTTGCCGTGAGCGACTGCACAAAAGCGTCCGGAGTGTAGACAGCCCGCTCTTTACCTGCGCCGTCTGCGCCTATCTTATAGAGGTTGAACCATCCCATACGGCTGCGGGTGAGGTAAAGATTTTTACTATCCTTATCCCAAACCACATCTACCACCCGCTCTTTGGGGTCGGTGGGCAACTCTTTGGCAAATTTTCCTTTGGCGTCGCTCACAAAGAGGCGTCCACGGGAGACAAAGGCCAGCTTGAGTCCGTCCGGAGAGATGGCCATGTTGGTGATGGTGTTCTCTACGTTGTACAAATGCTCGATTTTTGTCTCGTTGTTGGCGGCTAAGGCAATGACCGGCTTGGAGAATGAACCGGAGGCAACATCAAAAACCTCTATCTGATAGTCCCTAAGGTAGACAATCTTTTGGCCGTTAAAACTGATTTGCGGATAGAGGATGGCTTCTTTAAAGTTGGTGAGAATCTGCGGTTTTCCGTTTTTAAGCACGGCAATGTTGTAGACGTCGTTAATCGAATCACAGGCCCAGTAGAGCGTTCCGTTTTTGTCTACCATCGGCCAAACGTCCTTGCCTTTATAGGTGGTCAACTCTGTATATTTCATGCTTTTGGGGTCCCAGTTTACAATCTGCGGACAATTATCGCCCTTATAGCGTTTGCGGGTGAGATAGTTGTAACTTTCTGCGGATTCGTTAAAATAAAAACTGCCGTTTACCGGATTTTCGACCAAGTTGGCAATGGTATTGTAATAATCGCCAAAAAGACGCTCCGGAGTGCCTCCCTCGATGGATACGCGGTACGCGCTGATGGAGTTGTAACGATTTGACTCAAAGTATATATACTTGCTATCTGCCGACCACGATGTAACGCGGTCGTAGGCGTCGTGGAAGGTGAGGCGGCGAATCGGCCCTCCGTCTACAGATACCACATAGACGTCGTCGTTGCCCTGTTCATTAGAAGTGAAGGCCAACCATTTGCCGTCCGGAGAAATGCGCGGACGAATTTCATAGCCGGTCATAGCGGTTACGCGCAGCGCCTGACCGCCGGAAACAGCCACCTTCCAAATATCGCCTTCGTAGCAAAAATAGAGGGTTTGGGCATCGGGCGAAAGGGTGGGATGGGCGGCAAAATAGAGGGGGGGAGGGGTAGCGGCGTTATTTTGCGCCTGAATCGGTAGCGTGAGGGTCAGCGTCAAGAGCATGAATGTACACAGTGTTTTCATAAGAAAATAGGTTGATTAGTGTGGTAAAGGTATAATATTTTTTACCTTTGTTACCCAATTAACCTAAAGATATAAAAAAACCAACTACTAAACAACAGATTAGAAAATCATGAAGAATAGAGAAAAATCATTTACAAGGATGATTTTGTGCGTCCTCCTTGCCGCTTTGTCGCCTGCGCTCAAGGGACAGGAGGCTCGCTTGCTCATCCTGCCCGGCGCTTTTCCGGATTCCATTGCACACATGGTCAAATTTGATACCGATTTTGAATCGGGCTCCCTGCAAAAAGTAGAGTTGTTAGACGCCGCCTTGATAAAAACCAGCGTTAGGGATTCCGTTTGGCATCTTTCTTACAATATTTATTCGCAGCCGGACCCGATTAACCCTGTGGATACCGCCTTGGCGCCCAGCGCCCGGTGGTTTTACTTTCGGATGACGGGGGTAAAAGACAAACAACTGTATCTGAACTTTTTTCAGACTGACCCTGTGCGTCCGATGTACTCTTTTGATGGATTGCATTTTGAGCGTATGGCTGCCCACGAATGTTTTGTGGAGCCGCGGCGGCAGGGACAAGCCGGACGGCGGCAGGTGGCGGCAAAATTCAATAGAGACACCGTCTATATGGCTTACTTTGTCCCCTACACCATGGACTATCTGCAACAACGCTTTGCCGATTGGAAGGCCACCGGCAACGTGATTTCCTTAGATACCATCGGTTACTCTTACCGCGGACTTCCCATGCAGATGATGACCGTTACAGACCCCTCGGTTCCGGATACGCATAAAAAACGGGTATATATCCACGGCCGTACCCACACCAGCGAGACGCCTTCCAGTTGGCACTTGGACGGCATGATTGACGCCATTACCGCCAATACGCCGCATGCGGCAGCCTATCGCCGGCAGATGGTATTTTACATCCTCCCCTACAGCAATCCCGATGGGGTGGTAGAAGGACTTTCCCGCTCCGGCGCCCACGGAGTCAATTTGGAAGTCAACTACGACCGTCCCGATTCCTTAACCGTGGTAGAAGTGCGGGCTATTAAAAAAACTTTGGAACGCCTTACGGCTGAACGTCCTTTGGATATGATTCTGAACATGCACTCTCAAGTGGAACCTGTGGCCATCTATTGGGTGCATACGGCCGAATCTACGTCCATGCCCTATTTCCGCGACCTATTGCTCTTGTCCAACCTCACCATGTTTCAAAATCCGTGGTTTGGCAAAAGCGACCTCAGATTTTCTGCCGGAGGGGCTTCGGGGGCGCGTTATGTAGAGGGGTGGATATGGAATAAATCTCAAGGCAGGACCTTGGCTGTCACCTATGAAACGCCCTATACCTACTATCAGTTGCAACCCGATGGAGATTGGGTAACCATAGAAAACCTCAGAGAAAAGGGGCGGCTGATGCTGAATGCCGTGGGCGACTACTTCTCCCTTTCTACCCCCAACCGCGTAATCGTACAGGCTCAAAAACCCAGAAATGTCAGACAATGGGAATTTCTCACGCCTGAGGATATGCCTTTTATCGGAGAGGGTTTTTATGAAGCCAAACGGAATAATGCAAGAATCACCTATCTTTCCCCGATTCTTCCCGCGGGGCATTACCGCGTTTACCGCTGGGTTCCCGGAAAGGCTGTGGAAGTGAGTCCCCAAGGAACCAACGATTGGGTCTTTATGGAAGAATTTGTGCAAACAAGGGAAGGAGCCTACAAAAAAGAAATGAGGGCTTCTATGGGCGCGCAAGAGAATGCCCTACTGATTTTTCCGGTTGAGAAATAGGAATTAGGATGGAAAAGACATTTGATTGTTTGAAAATGAAAGAAGAGGTTCAAGCAAGAGTATATGAAAGGACAAAAGATATGACTTTTGCCGAATTACGCGCCTATTTGGACCAAAGTTTAGCGCATGATGCTTTGTGGCAGCGGTTGGTAAACCACAATACGGCGCAAAAGGAAAACCGTCGCAACCTGTCATAAATTCCGGAAGAATTATTTAATCCGCCGGATTTTATACCCGATGGCGGTTCTGTATATCCACCATCGTTGGAATACATAAATACCTTTGATGATGTAGAGGAACGTGTTTACAGTATATCAGATTGGGCAGGTGGAGTCGTAACCTCATATCTTTGTTGCGAACCGTCCTCAGCAATTACTGTATACCTCTTAGTCTTGCCCACCTCTGAAAAATCCTGTGTAGCTCCAGATTCAGGAATTACAGTAGCCTTATCGGAGACCAAAATAACGGGAGCCAGTGCAGATCTATCAGTTTCTAGAGGCAAAAAAACTTGAATGAGTCGGACTCCACTACTATTAACATAAATTTGTCCTTCCACTCCATTAATTTGGAAAGAAAGGATTTCCTTTTCGGAACTTAGTTTGGGTTCTTTATCACAGGAAAAACCACCTGCCACAAAGAGTACAGCGATTATAAAGTTTAATATTTTTTTCATTTTGTTTTTGTTTTAGTAAATATATACAGAAAGGCTATATTTATCACACTGCTCCCGCCTATTGTTCGGGAGCCCGTGTTTAATACCATCTCTTGGCGCACATAAATTATTGTTCATGATATTTTCTCTGACTTGGCTTGGACGCAAAAATAGTCAAAAGGTTTACATCAGCAGGTTTATATCAGCCTTAAAAGGCTTGGATATGGCCTATATGCAACAAGGGAATTTCCTTCGGCGAGTTCGCAAGCTCGGTTAGCATAGGGCGAGGGCGTAATATCCCGACACTTGTTGGGTAAAAGTTCAAAAATAATTATTTAATCCGCCGGATTTTATACCCGATGGCTGCAATAAGAATGGTGATAAAGGGGGTAATCAAGTTGAAAAAGCAGTAGGGCAGGTAGCTGAGGGTGGCAACTTGCAGCACGCTGGCTTGTACAATGCCGCAGGTGTTCCAAGGTACCAATACCGATGTAACGGTGCCCGAATCCCCAAGGGTACGGCTAAGTAATTCGGGCTCAAAGCCTTTTTTCTTGTAGGTATCTAAAAACATCTTTCCGGGCAGTACGATGGACATGTATTGGTCCGACAGGGTCAAGTTAAAGAAAATGCAGGTGCCTACGGTAGAGCCGACTAAACTAACGGCGTTGCGCATGACAAGGGCCATTTTTTCTGTAATCACTTGAATCATGCCGCTGGCGTCCATGGCGCCGCCAAAAGTAACCACGCAGAGGATGAGCCATACGGTGTTAAGCATTCCCGCCATGCCGCGGGTGGCGGTGAGGGTATTGAGCATCTCGTTGCCGGTCTCTATCTGTACGTTTCCCGACAACATGAGCAAGCCCGCTTCGAGCGCCTGCATCACGCTGCCGGAATCCTTTGTAAGTTGCAGCATTTGACGGCACAGTTCGGGTTGAAACAACACGGCGACCACCGCCCCCAGCAGAGCCGATAAAAGGAGGGTGATGAAGGGGGATACTTTTTTAATAATCAGAAAAATAGTAAATGCAGGAACCAACAACAGCCAAGGCGAAAGGCGAAAGGCGTGTTGGAGCGCTTCGCTTTGCGCGCTGATATCAATGGTAGAGGCGGTGGGAATCATAAAACCGGCAACGCCAAAGAAGATGATGGACAACAGACCGGCGGGAATGGCTGTATATAATTGATAACGAACATGCTTATAGAGGCTGATGCCTGTAGAAGAAGCGCAAAGGTTCACCGTGTCGGAGAGGGGGGAGCATTTATCTCCCAAATAAGCCCCCGAAATAATCGCTCCGGCCAACCAAGGGGCAGAGAAGCCTAAAAACTGTCCGGCGGTCAGCATGGCTACCCCAACGGTTCCGATGGTAGTCCAAGAGCTGCCTGCCGTTAGGGAAACAACAGCAGTAAGGATAAAGGTTGCCATGAGAAATACAGAAGGATGAATCAACTTCATGCCGTAGTAAATCATGGTAGGCACCACGCCGCTTTGCATCCACGAACCGGTTAAGGCGCCAATCATCAGTAATATAAAGATGGCCGACCCTGTTTTGGCAAGTTGGTCGAGCATGGAAGCCTCAATCTTTTCCCATGACACTTTTAAAAAGAGGATGGATATAAGCGAAGTAACCAAGGCTGCGCTCAAAAGGGCAATCTGCGCGGGTCCTGAGGTTATATCATCGCCAAAGAGGGGAACCAAGGTGGCAATAAGGGTGACTAAGAACATTAAAGGAAAAAGGGAGAGGAGCAGGCTGGGGCGTTTCATGGTTAAGGTGTAAAAGGGTTAAGAATTATATTCCGCTAAAAGATATGTTTTCAAAAGCTAAGGAAGGAATCCTTTGGGAGGAGCAGAGGCGGGCGTCTTGGGCAACGCCTACCAATTGCATCCACAGGTCGAGCATGTTTCCGCTGATAAGCATTTCGCTTATGGGCGCTCCCTGCTTGCCGCGCTCAATCATAAAACCTTCGATTCCGTAAGAAAAGTCGCCGGTGGAGCTGTTGCAATTGCCGCCGTTGAATCCGGTAACCAGCACGCCGCGGTCTACTTGAGACAGCAAATCAGACAGCTTGCCTTTGCCGCCTCCCCATTCGAGGAGGGAAGGGCTTCCGATGGTAGGCGACATCTGTAGCTTGTTGGCGTGGTAGGTGTCTATAAAGTAGTGGTGGAGCGTTCCCTGTTCAAAAATAGTCCGAGATTGAGTGGCTACGCCTTCGGCATCAAAGAACCGAGCGCCGGACTGGCCGACGAGCAGGGGCCGGTCGTGCAGACAAAGGAGGGCAGAACCGACTTGCGTCCCCGATTTGTTCATCAAGAAGGAATTGTTTTGCTGTATGGCCGGACCGCTGAGGGCGGAGAGCAGGGGAGCAAGCAATTGAGCGGCCACCATCGTGTCTACCACCATATGGTAATGGCCCGAAAGGAGTTTGCCGGGGTTTAATTTGGCCAAAGCTCGGTCCAAGGCTTTTTGGGCGCATCCTGCGGCGGGAAGCTCTTTTTTAAAGAGCGCCGCTTCGTACCACCAGCCGGCGGGACGGGCGTCTCCCAGATCGCGCAAGACAACCTCTGCGCTCAGGTTGTAGAAGGTTTGGCGATTATATCCTTCAAATCCGTTGGAATCAATCAGATAAGATTCTACATAACCATCGCTAAATTCTGTTTCCACAGATACCATACGGGAATCGCTGCCCCAGACTTCAAGGGCGGATTCCAAAGCTATGGCGCGTTTCTCCTCGGAGCCGATGAGCGCCTGTTGGGAATCGTACTGCTGCATATCTCCCGCTCCCTTGTAATAACGCTCCGGATGGGGCAGGCTTCTGGCCGGGTCGGGGGTTAAAAGACGGGTTTTGGCCGCAATCTCTTTGATAAATTTATGTAATTCTGTGGACTCTAATCGGTTGGTGGAATAGCTGCCGTAGCGACCTTCTACAAATAATTGCAATCCCAAGCTGCTTCCTGCCGCTTGATGTACCTTTTCCAAGAGTCGGTTTCGTGCAGAAAAGGCGCTCTGTACGCCTCTGCCCAATTCTACACGTGCGGCCTCGCATCCCTGCTTTAAAGCAAATTCCAGCGCATTCCGGGCAATATCAAGATGCATCATTAATGGGTTCCTCCTACCGTTAATTTCTTAATCAACACGCTGGGCATACCGCAGGAAACCGGACAGGTTTGTCCTTTGCCGCAGGTCCAAGTACCGTTGTCCATGCGTCCGTTGTTGGCTACTAAGCTTATATCGGCAAGGGCTTGGGGACCGTTGCCAATGATGTTTATGTCTTTAACAGGTTGGGTCAGCCTGCCGTTTTCTATCAGATAACCCGATTTTACATAAAAAGTAAAATCCCCTTCTCCGATTTGTACCTGTCCGTTGGAGAAGTTTTCTACAAATACGCCCCGCTTGACTTGGGCAATCAAATCGGCTTCGGAAGCTGTTCCGTTTTCCATATAGGTAGCCCGCATACGGGGTATGGGCATATGGCGAAACGACTCCCTGCGGCCATTGCCTGTTGGAGCGGTTTTATAAAAATCGGCGCTCATCCGGTCGTGCAGATAGCTGTTCAACACTCCGTCTTTTACCATATAAGTCTTTTGACCCGCCACGCCCTCGTCGTCCATGTTTACGGCGCCGCGGCTGTGGGACAGGGTTCCGTCGTCTGCCACATTAATGCTTGGATGGCATATTTGTTTGTGCAACTTGTCCGAAAAAATAGAAACATTCTTACGGTTAAAATCGGCTTCAAAGGCGTGGCCAATGGCTTCGTGCAGCAGGATTCCGGAGCCTCCGGCGCCCATGACCACCGGCATTTCTCCCCCTTTGGGCTGTATGGCGTCAAACAGGAAGGCGGTTCGGCCCACGACTTCCCGAGCCAGCGCACCCACGAGTTCGGCTTGCAAAAATTCGGCCCCCATACGAAACGAGCGCGAGGCGGTGGCGTTTTCTGTGCGTCCTTGGTGCTGCATGATACAGGTTACGGAAAGGGCGCACATAGGGCGCATATCGCCGCAAAGTTCTCCCAAAGAGTTGAAGAATAAAATATGATTGGTGGCATGAGCCAATCGGGCCATCACTTTAATTACACGGGTATCGGCTGCATAAATCATTTGGTTTAAATCTTGAAGCCAAGGAATTTGCTGCTCTGTGGGGTAATCGTCCCAAGGCAATGCCATGGGGTAATATTGCGGGAGGGATAAAACGCGGGGGCTAACGGCGATTGTTTTTGGTTCGTGAGATACAATGGCCGCAGCGGTGCGGGCTGCCTGTTCCATTTCGGGCCATGCGACCCGCTCGGTATAGGCATAGCCCGACTGTTCTCCAAACAATACGCGCACGCCCATGCCGTAATCCACATGGGCGCCGGCTTGACTGACCGTGCCATCTCGGAGGCTAAGTTCGTGAAACGAGCTGTGTTCAAAGAACAAATCGGCATAACTTCCACCTTGGGAAAGGGCTGTTTGTATGAGTCGTTGCAACACCGGAAGATCTACTTCAAAATGTCGCATAAAGTGGTCTGTTGGGTTTTTCAATGAAATGACGTTATAAAATTGCTGCGAATGTAGGTATTTATTAGTAATTTTGCATCATCAGATAATTACAAAACCTATGAAGAAACTAATTTTTATGGCTTTGCTGGCGGTAGGACTGCCGGTAGTCGCACAAACTTATGCCCCCCTAAAGGGTATGAATGATGAAACCCTGTTCCGTACCATTACCCGCGAATTGTCGGACGACAGTTTTGGAGGGAGAAAGCCGCTGACGCCTTACGAGGCGCCCACCTTGGATTATATTGCCAACAGGTTTAAAGAGGTTGGATTAGAGCCGGCGGCGGGAGGCAGCTACCTGCAAAAAGTGCCTTTATTGGAGGTAAGGACGCACGTGAAAAATAACGAAGTGGTAGTGAGCGGGAACAGGGGAACGGTAAGGATGCGCTACTGGGACGACGTGGTGATTTGGACATTGCGTGCAGAGGAGAAGTTAAAGGTGGATGAGGCTGATTTTGTCTTTGTGGGCTTTGGGATTCGTGCGCCGGAGTATGGATGGGACGACTACGCGGGCGTTGACGTAAAAGGAAAAGTGGTGGTGATGTTGGTAAACGACCCGGGATTTTATGACGATAATTTGTTTAGAGGCAAGAATATGACCTATTACGGAAGATGGACTTACAAGTTTGAAGAGGCAGGAAAGCAGGGAGCGGCGGCAGCCCTCATTATCCACGATACCGAGCCTGCTTCCTACGGCTGGAGCGTAGTCCAAAATTCGCGTGCCACTTCCAGCCTTACCCTTTATTCTCAAGAAGAAAACAAGAAGTTAATCCCCTTTCAAGGCTGGATAACAGGAGCATCTGCCCAAAAATTGTTTGACGCGGCGGGCGTATCCTTAGAAGAATCGGTGGCAGCCGCCAAAAAGAAAGGATTCAAAAGTTTCCCGCTTGGGCTAAGGACTACAATAGAGTCGGTCAATGACGTTTCGTTTGGCGAATCGGCCAACGTGGCCGCCGTTCTTCCCGGAACATCGCTTAAAGATGAGTACATTATCTATACCGCACATTGGGACCACTTGGGTATTGGACAACCGGTGGCGGGCGACAGCATCTACAACGGAGCCAGCGACAATGCCACGGGCGTTGCGGCTTTGGTGATGATGGGCAGGCGCTTTAACGAACTGTCCGAACGTCCCAAACGCTCCATCCTCTTTTTGGCGGTTACTGCTGAGGAATCGGGGCTACTCGGCTCGGAATATTATGCTAAAAATCCGCTTTTCCCCTTGGATAAGACAGTGATATGCCTCAACATTGACAGTTTTGGCGATAATATGCGCACTTCGGACGTCATCCTGTCTGCGGCCGGACAATCGGAAACCGACCGCTACGTAATTGATGCGGCGGCGGCTCAAGGGCGGAACGTAGTCTTTTCCAACTACGACCCCGCCGGAGGGTATTACCGGTCCGACCACTTTCCCTTTGCCAAAGTGGGCGTCCCCGTAGCGTTGGCAAAAGGGGGAAGTAACTACCTTGACCCTCAAGCAGCTCAAGCGCACAGAGCTAAATACTACGGCGCAAGCACCTACCACCAGCCCTCTGACGAATATCATGAATGGTGGAATGTATCGGGTTCGCTCGAAGATATTTACCTCTACTACGCCATCGGTCTCCGCCTTGCCAACGACGGCTATTTTCCCAAGTGGTACGATGGAAAGGGGCATAAGTAGTATTTTATACCTTATCGTTCTTTGGCTGTTTACCCCCTGTTCTGTTGGGGCGCAAAGCCATCTCCACGCTTCGCTGCTTACTGCTCCCGTTTTGTCCCCGGTCGATAGCAACAGATTATCCTTGAGGGTGGATATGTCCGGATTTTTTAAGAATAACGAGTATTTCAGTCCGGTGGCCGTGGGGCAGACCCTCCCCGGCACGGCGTCCATTTACGCCTTGGGCTATCAAGTCTCCGACTTGTTCAAAGCCGAGTTGGGCGCCTACTTCGTCAAATATTCCGGACGCGACCCATTAGAAGATTTACAGGCTTTTATACGGCTTCAATATTCCATTACCCCTTACCTCCACATGGTATTGGGGGATTTGTACGGTGGCGTAAACCACAGGCTTATCGAACCCATCTACCAATGGGAGCGGCACTTTACGGCCAATCCCGAAAGCGGTTTTCAAATGGTGCTGCACACCGACCGTTGGTTTGCCGACCTGTGGGTGAATTGGCACCACTTTATTAAACGCGGAGATTCTGAGCTTGAAGCTCTTACTTTTGGCACATCGGTTTTGGGGCGGCTTACCGGAGGCGATAGCCGTATCAGCCTAAGCCTTCCCCTGCAATTGCTTATCCACCATCAAGGCGGGCAAATCAATACTTCTAACGAACCCATGGTTATGCTTAGTAATATAGCTACGGGTCTGTGTTCGCGTTTGGATATGAGTCATGGATGGGTCAAGTCGGTGGGCTTGGACGTGTATGTTGCCGGCTATTGGAGTCGGTACAGCAACGAGGCGTTTCGGCCTTACGACGAGGGATGGGGCGTATATCCGATGTTGTCTGTAGACGCATCGCCGCTTAGGTTTATGGCGGGATATTGGTACGCCCATAAATTTTATGCTTTTGAGGGTGAACCGCTTTTTGGCTCGTTTAATCCTTTCCGTCCGGAGCATCAATTACGCAAACGCAATCTGTTGACTTGTAAATTTATTTTTGAAAAACATCTATTCAAAGGCGTGGCTGTGGGCGCGCAAATGGAAACCTACAGCGACTTGAATCGCGGCAAAATAGACTACAGTTTTGGCGTACATTTAAGATTTCATCGACTGTTTACATTGATGGAATAAAAAATATTTTTTTGCCCCTCCATGCAACATTTGGCCCTTGAATTGCGTCTTGTATAGAGAGTATCATTTTTTGTACAGATTATGAAAAAAATATGTTTATTATTGATAGCCATGCCTATGCTTGGCTTGACGCCCTATCCCCCCGATTACGGAGTTTATATGCCGGTATTTATGAGTCGGGAGACTTTGGAACATTCGGTAAGGTATTTGGCCGGAGGGCAGGCCATGGTTCAAACGGGAAAAATCTATTACCGAGATTCTTATATTTATGTGAATGAGCGATATAAAGGAGTACACATCATCAACAACACCAATCCCGCCCATCCGGTCAATGAAGGCTTTATTTTGGCGCCCGGATGTATTGACATGGCTGTAAAAGGGAATATCCTTTATTTGGACAATGCGGTAGACTTGGTAAGTTTTGACTTGGAAAGCAGGCAGGTAACCCACCGCATCCGAGATGTTTTTCCGGAGCCTTTACCTCCGGATGATTTTAGTTATTACAGATTTAACCGTCCACAAGGGTATATATTGGTGGAATGGAAAAAGTACAACCAATAACCGGTCAAGCCATGAAAAATATCTTGAACTTTGTAGTTATTGCGCTCTTGCTTGGCTCTTGTATGAAAGACGGCTCCGGCGATTCGGGTGCATCTGCCGGTAAAGGCGGGTCCATGGCGCGTTTTGCCGTCAAAGGCGATATACTTTATACGGTCTCCACCTCTACCTTAAAACTTTTTAGTATCGAAGACGCCGCAAATCCCAAATATCACCCCGAAAGAGATGTACCTGTGGGCTTTGACATCGAAACTATATTTCCGATGGATTCCTTGTTGTTTATTGGCGCCCGAAGCGGCATGTATATATATGACATCAGCGAACCTCGCTTTCCGGTGCTTCTGTCTCAAGTTAGCCACCTCAGAAGTTGCGACCCTGTGGTGGCTCAAGGCAATTACGCCTATGTCACCCTCAATACCAACGCTTCCTTTTGCGGGGCAGTTGCCAATAATGTGCTGAACATCTACGACATTAGCAATATAACCATGCCGGTGCTCAAAAAAACGCAAGCCATGATTGGCCCCCAAGGTCTAAGCGTTGATGGCGACAAACTCTTTGTTTGCGACCGGGGGCTAAAGGTGTTCGATATTTCAGACCCGCTAAATATCAAACAAATAGATGACCTTGGCGAGATAGACGAGGTAGATATCCGCGGGGCATATGATGTGATACCTGTGGACGGGCTACTGATATTGGTAGCACAGGAAGGTCTGTTCCAGTTTGATTATACCGGCGACAGGTTGAAATTTGTGAGCAAAATAGAGATAAAGCGATGAGTATCACGAGAAAAATTGTGTGTGTATTCATATGGGCAGCCTGTTTTGCGGGACTGCAAGCACATGCCCAAAGTCCTGCCGAGGACAAGTCCGGTAAGAAATATACAGTAGCCATACAGCCCTTGCAGCTATTAAAAAACAGCCTAAGGATAGATGTTGAAATGCGTATAAACGATGGCCCGGGCTGGTTGCAATTTGGGCCGGCAGTGTATTATTACCCAAAGACCAACGAGCCGGATTACTACTACATAGGAAAACATTATCATTACACGTGGTATCACCGTATACACCTGTCCGAGCCTTGTTCGGGCATGTTTGGAGGCGGCTTGGACGTGAACTACAAGTGGTTTCTTGACCCCAAAAGGTCGGTCTACCTTTTAGGCGGCCTGTCTTTTGCCCATTTTAACATTAGGTATTGGGGATGGGCTTGGAGCGATTATTACCAAAACGAACTCCTGTACCACGAATACCTGCCGGACTACCGTCGCCAGCATATTAACCGGACGGGCATCAATTGGTTGTTTGGTTTTCAACCCCCTTCGCGCCACGCTTTTCTTTTTGATATGTTCGTGGGATTTTCTTACCGTCATTCCTTTTCGGACAAGAATAAGCCCTCTTTTGATACGAATATGTTCTCCTACGGATTTACCGGCCCTGTTTTTGTTACAGGTGTGCGGTTCGGAATCGGAATAAAAGATTGAAAACGGGGCCTTCGATTTAGGAAAAAATCCTACCTTTGCGCCTTGTAAGAATAAAGTTGATTATGGATTTATCTATTCCCTTAGCGTTGGTAGCCATAGGATTGCTGGTGTTCTTGGCCCATCTGTTTTCGTCCTTGTACGACAGAAAAATGGTTCCGGACGTCTTGTTGTTGATGCTGATAGGTATTATCATCGGCCCTGTACTCGGAATCGTTTCTCCCAGAAGTTTTGGCAGTTTTGGCCCGGTATTTACCTCCATAGCCCTTGTGGTGATTCTTTTTGAAGGAGGAACCACGCTTTCTATGTCCATGCTTAAATCGTCTTGGAAGAGTACGATGACCCTCACCTTTGCGGGCTTTATAGTTGCCTCATCGGTCGTGGCCGTGATGTCTGTGTTGATATTCAATTTTTCGCTGTTGAGCGCCATAGCCTTTGGAGGCATACTCGGAGGTACGGCATCGGCAGTGGTGATTCCGCTGGTAAAGCAGCTTGCGATAGGAGAAGAATCAAAAACTGCGTTGATTCTCGAATCCGCCTTGACCGATGTGCTCTCTTTTGTGGGCGTATTGGCGTGTATTCAGATTTTTTCCAGCGGCAGGGTAGATGTGGCCTACACCATAGGCTCCATAGTTTCCTCTTTTGTATTGGCTACCATCACCGGAGTATTGGGCGCATTAGTCTGGTCGAGGGTATTGACCTTGATTCGCCACATACAAAATTCCATTTTTACCACGCCCGCGTTTGTATTCGTCATCTACGGACTCTCAGAAGTGCTTGGTTTCAGTGGGGCTATGGCCGTACTCGCATTCGGCATCACGCTTGCCAACGTAGAGCTTTTTCAAGGTTTTTTAATGCGCAAGATACTCGGAGGCGCGGGACATAAGTTAAACCATACCGAGATTGTTTTTCTCAGCGAGATTACCTTCCTGCTCAAGACATTCTTCTTTGTATATATAGGCTTTTCCATCATCTACGACGATTTATGGTCTATTTTTTACGGGGTGCTGCTGACCGCGGCGCTCTATGTCGCAAGGCTCTTTGTGGCTAAGTTTGCCTCCCCCGGCAGCGCCACCGGTTTCGACAAGAGCATAATTTCTATAATGACTCCCAAAGGATTGGCCGCGGCTGTATTGGCCACCATCCCCGCTCAAGTGGGTATGCCGGAGGGGGATATGATTAGGAATATTACCTATTCGGTAATCCTTTTCTCCATCATCGCAACATCAATATTGATATTTCTCAACAGCAAATCGGGTGGTTTGCAAAATTTCTATAAGAGATTTTTTGGGAAGTAAAAGAGCGTATAACGTATAAAACAAGAGGCCGCCTAATGACTTTTTAGACGGCCTCTGTTTTTTAGGTGGAAAACTTTACTTTTTCTCCGCCCTAATGGTTGCTTGAGCGGCTGCCAAACGGGCAATAGGGAGGCGGAATGGCGAGCAGGAAACATAGTCAAGTCCGTGCTTATAGCAGAAGGAAACGGATGCGGGGTCTCCGCCTTGTTCGCCGCAAATACCCACTTTGAGTTTGGGTTTGGTGGCCCGTCCTCTTTCCACGGCCATTTGCATGAGTTGTCCCACTCCGCTTTGGTCAATGGTTTGGAATGGGTCGGCGGGAATCAGTTTCTTGTCGGTATAATCGTGGAGGAAGGTGCTGGCGTCGTCGCGGCTAAAGCCAAAGGTCATTTGGGTAAGGTCATTGGTACCAAAGGAGAAAAACTCGGAGCTTTCTGCCATTTTGTTGGCCAAAAGACAGGCTCTGGGGATTTCAATCATAGTGCCGTAGAGGTAGTTGATTTTCCTTATTTTCATCTTTTGGCAAACCTCGGCATATACCTTGTCTACAATTTTCTTGGTCAAGTCTAATTCCGATACGTCGCAGGTTACGGGTACCATAATTTCGGGCATGGGTTTTTTACCTTCGGCGGTCAGCTCTGCCGTAGCCTCAAAGATGGCGCGGATTTGCATCTCGCTTACTTCGGGATAGGTAACGCCCAAGCGCACGCCGCGGTGTCCCATCATGGGGTTGGTTTCGTGCAGGGCCTTGCCTCTGGCCACCACATCCGCTAATTGTAGCCCCATAGCATCGGCCAATTCCTGTTGTTTGGATTGTTCGGTGGGTACAAATTCGTGGAGGGGCGGGTCAAGCAGGCGGAAAGTTACCGGAAGTTTGTTCATCACTTCAAGGGTGGCCTTCATGTCGCGTTTTACAAAGGGATAGAGGTCCTCTAAGGCTTTGCGGCGCTCTGCTTCGGTATTGCTGAGAATCATTTTGCGCAGGTGGAATAGGGGCTCTTCCGAGCCTGTGCCGTAGAACATGTGTTCGGTACGGAACAATCCAATGCCTTCGGCTCCAAATTCGAGGGCTTGTTTAGCGTCTTCGGGGGTTTCTGCATTGGCGCGGACGCCCATTTCGCGAAGCCTGTCCACTATTTTCATAAATGCTTGGAGTCTTGGATTTTTAGAAGCGTCCATTAGCTCCACTTCATTGGTGTATACGTAGCCTTTGGTGCCGTTGAGGGTCAGTACGTCTCCTTCCTTAATCACAAAATCGGAATTTTTGATTTTGGCGATTTTCTTGGCTTCGTCCACTTCGAGGGCTCCGGCTCCTACAATACAGCACTTGCCCCATCCGCGGGCTACCAAGGCAGCATGGGAAGTCATTCCGCCCATAGAGGTCAGCAGACCGTCTGCGGCGCGCATACCGTCCACGTCTTCGGGATTGGTTTCTTTACGCAACAAAATCACTTTTTCTCCGTTGCGCGCCCAAGCAACAGCATCTTCGGCGGTAAACACTACTTTACCCACAGAAGCGCCGGGTCCTGCCGGCAATCCTTTTACCAAAGGAGTGATATGCTTTTCGGCTTCGGGATTCACAACGGGATGGAGCAATTCGTCCAATTGGGAGGGACTTACGCGGAGTACGGCAACTTTTTCGTTAATCAACCGCTCTTTGAGCATATCCATAGCTATGTTGAGGGCGGCGGTGCCGGTGCGTTTTCCGGTGCGGCATTGCAGCATATAAAGCGTTCCGTCTTGGATGGTAAACTCAATATCTTGCATCTCCTTGAAGTGTTTTTCGAGGGTTTGCCGAATCTTGCACAGTTCCTTATAGGTTTTGGGCATAGACTCTTCCATGGATTGGAGGTGTTTGTTTTGCTCGTTTTTGGTATCGTTGTTCAGCGGGTTGGGGGTGCGGAGTCCGGCCACCACGTCTTCGCCTTGGGCGTTAACCAACCACTCTCCGTAGAACAGGTTCGCGCCGGTGCCGGGGTCGCGGGTAAAGGCAACTCCGGTAGCGGAACCATCGCCCATATTGCCGAATACCATAGCCTGTACGTTTACGGCGGTGCCCCAATTGTCGGGAATACCTTCTATGCGGCGGTAAGAAATAGCTTTTTTCCCGTTCCAACTCTTGAATACCGCTTTGATTCCTCCAACCAATTGCTCTTTAGCATCGTCCGGAAAGGATTTTTTCAATACCCTCTTAACGGTTTTCTTGAAGGTGTCGGCCAATGTTTTCAAATCGTCTGCGGTCATATCCGTATCGGACAGATAGCCTTTTTGGTGCTTGTACTCATCCAACAATTCGTCTAATATCTTGCGAATACCTTTTCCTTCCGCAGGCTCTAAGCCTTCTGCCTTTTCCATAACCACGTCGGCATACATCATAATCAGCCGGCGGTAGGAGTCGTACACAAAGCGAGGGTTGTTGGTTTTTTTAATCAATCCGGGCATGGTGGCGGAACAAAGTCCAAGGTTCAATACCGTGTCCATCATACCGGGCATGGAATCGCGGGCGCCGGAACGGCAGGAAAGCAGCAGGGGCGAATCGGGGTCTCCGTATTTCATGCCCATGGCTTGCTCTACTTTTTTCATACCGTTCCATACCTGATCCATCAGGTCTTTAGGAAGTTCGCATTTGTTGGCGTAGTACGCCACACAGGTTTCTGTAGTAATGGTAAGTCCTGCGGGAACAGGAAGTCCCAGCCTACACATTTCTGCAAGGTTGGCGCCTTTTCCTCCTAAGAGGCTTTTCATGCTGCCGTCTCCGTCAGCGCTCTTGCCGCCAAAATAATACACTCTTTTAATTTCTGACATGTCGTAAAATATTGTTAGTTAATTAATTGTCATATTTTTCATAAAATATAAAAAGTAAGCGACAAAGATATAAAAAAACTTTCACATAGTTACAAAATATTTCCGGCTAATTCTGCCAATCTGCTGCGTTCGCCTTTTACCAAATTCACGTGGGCAAATACGTCCTGTCCCAACATTTTGTCGGTTAAATGGGCGAGTCCGTTGGAATACATGTCTAAATAGGGAGAATCAATCTGATGTATGTCTCCGGTAAACACTAATTTAGTGCCTTCGCCCGCACGGGTAATAATGGTTTTGACTTCATGCGGGGTAAGGTTTTGGGATTCGTCAATAATGAAAAAAGTGTTGGAAAGACTCCGGCCCCGAATATAGGCAAGGGGAGAAATCAACAGTTTTTCGGTTTTGAGCATTTCTTCTATCCGGATTACCTCTCGGGAAGAAGATTTAAAGACATTCTTGATGACGGTTAGATTATCAAACAGGGGCAGCATATAGGGGCCCAATTTCTCCTTAATGTCGCCGGGGAGAAATCCCAAATCTTGATTTTGCAGGGGTATTACCGGACGGGACAGCAAAATCTGTTTGTAATTCTGCTCTTGACTCAAGGCGGCGGCCAAGGCCAAGAGGGTTTTTCCGGTGCCGGCAATGCCGGTAAGGGATATCAAGCTAATTTCGGGACGAAGCAGGGCGTCCATGGCAAAGGTTTGTTCGGCGTTCCGAGCTTCAATACCATAAGCTCGTTGTTTTTCCACAGGCTTGATGCGCCTACTCTCCGGATTATAACGAGCCAAAATACTGCTGTTATGGCTCTTTAGTATAAAATATTGGTTGTTGTAGGGCTTTTTTATGTTCAAATCCTTAGGCAAAACCCCTTCTGAGCGCTGGTATAATTGGGCAATGGCGTTGTCGGTCAGTCCTTGGGCGTGTTTCACGCCCTTGCGCCACACGTCCACATGGTCGTCTTTTACCTTGTCGGTAAGATAGTCTTGAGCCGAAATCATCAGCGCCTTGGCTTTGATGCGCAGATTCACGTCCTTGGTTACCAAGATGACGGAGCGATGGGGGTTTTGTTCTTTGAGCCGAGCGGCAATAGCCAAAATACGGTGGTCGGGAATATCTTCGTACAGAGATTCGGCCATAGCATCGCTAAAGGGATGCCCCAGCTCCACCTTGAGGCTGCCTCGGCCTTTGCCTAAGGAAATCCCCTTATGGAACAGCAGGTCGCCGGTGATTTTGTCTAATTCGCGTACAAATTCTCTGGCGTTGTGGTTAATTTGGTTGTTCCCTTTTTTGAACTTGTCTAATTCTTCCAGCACCACAATGGGAATAACGATATCGTTTTCCTGAAAGTTATAAATCGAATGATGGTCATGCAGAATGACATTGGTATCGAATACAAAGATTTTGGGCATTTTTTCCATGAGTGTTTATTTTTAACATGTAAATATAGATAAAAAAATGGCAACTTTGTACGTTTATTGGATGATTTTTTATGGAAACCGAACAAAGATACCAAGCGATTCTCTCCTATTTATTCTCGCAATTTCCCCAATATCAGCGCATAGGCGCAGGGGCTTATAAGAGCGGATTAGAGGGCATATTGGCCCTCGACAAGCTGTTGGAGCAGCCGCATAAAAGATTCAAGACAATTCATGTGGCGGGAACCAACGGAAAAGGCTCGGTGTCCCACATGCTGGCGGCCGTATTGCAGCAGTCCGGATACAAGGTTGGCCTGTATACTTCTCCACATCTGATTGATTTTAGGGAGCGTATACGAATCAACGGGGCAATGATTCCCCAAAAAGGGGTATTGAAGTTTGTAGAGCGGCACAAGGCGTACTTGGATGAATATCGGCCGTCTTTTTTTGAAATTACCACCGCCATGGCCTTTGATTATTTTGCCGGACAAAAGGTAGATATGGCCGTAATCGAGACAGGCTTGGGCGGACGGCTCGACGCCACGAATGTCATTGAGCCGGTCTTGTCCATAATTACCAACATCGGCATGGACCACTGCGAATATTTGGGTAATACCCTTGCATCCATTGCCGCCGAAAAAGCGGGCATTATCAAAGCCCGTACCCCTGTGGTTATTGGAGAACGAGACCCGCAAACCGATTCGGTGTTTTTGCAAAAAGCAGAGGATTTGGCGGCGCCCATTTTCTTTGCCCAAGATGGTTTTAAGGTGCAAGAATCAATTCAAGAAGACGATTGTCAGCGTTTTATTGTGATTGAAGAGGGAGGGGAGCCTCAAGAATATTGCTCGGATTTAAGGGGATGGTATCAGCAAAAGAACCTGCCCGCCGTCTTGATGGCAGCCAAGCTACTCAAAATAAACAGCAAGGCCATCCGTGAAGGGATTAGGAATGCAGCGCAGACGACTCGGTTAAGGGGCCGCTGGGAATCTATTTCTCAAAAACCCGAAGTTATTGTAGATGCGGCCCACAATGCCCATGGGATGAAATGCGCCGTAGCCCAGTTGCACAAACGGGATTACCGCAGGCTTCATTTTATATTGGGCGTGGTGGTAGAGAAAGACTTGGATTCCATCTTAGCCCTCTTGCCCCAAGATGCCTTGTATTATTTTACCCAAGCCCAAATACCCCGCGCCTTGGACGCCCATATTTTAGCCGATTGTTGCCGCAAAGCAGGCCTCCATGGACAGGTGGTCGAACGGGTTCAAGAAGCTATAGCCGTGGCTAAAACCCGCGCCCATCCCCAAGATTTGGTATTTGTGGGCGGGAGTATTTTTGTGGCGGCAGAAGCGCTGGGGAGCGGGTAATTAGTGTGGACGGCTACGGCAGCATCCACTTGAGCACATAGGCCTGCAATACGGTGATTACACAGATTACCAGTAGCATGGCGATAGAATGTAACAAGGCAAAGCGGAACAGGTTGCCTTCTTTACCAATGAGGCCGGTTGCAGCCGTCGCCACGGAAATGGACTGAGGCGAAATCATTTTGCCGGTTACGCCGCCTGTGGCGTTGGCGGCAACGGTCAGGTTCGGGTCTACGCCCACGGCTTCGGCCGTTGTACGCTGCAAGCCGCCGAACAGGGCGTTGGAGGAAGTGTCGGAGCCGGTCAAGAACACGCCGAGCCAGCCGAGGACGGGCGCAAAGAAAGGAAAGAGCGCGCCGGTCTTGGTAAAAGCCAAACCAAGCGTGGAACTCATGCCGGAGTAGTTCATGATATAGGCCAAGCCAAGAATGGTGGCGATGGTTAGAATGGGAAAACGCAATTGGCGGCAGGTGCGAAAGAAACAGGCGCTTGCCTTGCCCAAGCTGTAATGAGGCATAATAAAGACAGACAAAATGCCGGAAAGAAGGATAGCGGTGCCCGCGGCAGAGACGATGTTGAAGTTGAAAGAGGCGCCATAGAGCGCCTTGGCAGTGCCGGCAACTTCCGGCGATACAATAGGAGCGGTCTTTGCCACAAGGTCGTTGAGCATGGGCCAAGCGAACCTAAAGCCGTCAATGGGCTTTATTAGGGTTTTAAAGGCCACCAACCCCCAAACGAAGACCATGGCGGCCAAGATGATGTAAGGAGACCAAGCGCGTAATACTTGGGCCTTGCTAAAGGTGAGGGCGGCGTTTTGCCTGTCGGGGACCTCGTCCGGAAAATGCCAAATTCTTTTCGGCTTCCAAAAACGCAGCAACACCACCATGCCCGCAATGGTAAAGAGGGCAGACATAATGTCCGGCAGATAGGGACCGTGATAGTTAGAGAAGACGAACTGCGTTCCGGCAAAGCAGAGGCCCGCCGTAAGCAGGGCGGGCACAACTTCCAGCGTACGCTTGAATCCGCACATGGTTACGCACAGCCAAACAGGTACCATAAAAGAAAGGAAGGGCAACTGACGCCCCGCGATGGAACTGATATGATTCACATCCAATCCGGAAACGTCTGCCGCAACGATAATGGGTACGCCAATGGCCCCAAAAGCCACAGGCGCTGTATTGGCAATGAGGCATATACCCGCCGCATAGAGGGGATTAAAGCCAAGCCCCGCCAGCATGGCGGCGGTGATGGCCACGGGGGTGCCAAAACCGGCCGTGCCTTCGATGAACGCCCCAAAGGCAAAGGCTATAAAAATGGCCTGCAAGCGGCGGTCGTTGGTAAGGGCGGCCAGCGATTCCTTGATGATTTCAAATGTTCCGGATTCTACCGTCATGTTGTAGACCCACACGGCGGTAATGACTATCCAAATGATGGGAAAGAGTCCAAAGAGCGCGCCGTAGGCCGTAGCGCTGACAGCTATAGGTACGGGCATGCCCCAAACGGTTATGGCCAACAATACGGCCGCCGCAGTGCCAACCAGCGCGGCTTTATACCCGGCGGTACGCTTGAACGCAAGCATATAGAACAAAAGATACAGCGGGATGCCGGCCACCAATGCAGACAAAAGATACTCCGGCATGGGCATCAGTTTCCCAAGCGGGTCATAGATTTGCGTCCATTTTTCCATAATGGAATCCCTAATTCTCCTGTCTGCTCGGTCGGATTAACTTGCGTTCTTTGAGGTCGTATTTTTGTCCCTGTCTCAAGAAAAAGAAGGGCTTGGACTCTGTGTCGTAAATGGCAACCATAGACCTGCCGATTACTTCCAATTCGTCCCGAATGACCACAATGGCCGTGGCTTCGTCTAAACCAATTCCGATAAAGTTGGGCGCCATTTTGACAAAGGCTTCAAGGTCAAACTGCCTGTTGCGGGCCAGCAGATGTTGGTCAATGACTGAATTGCGGAGGAAGCCCAACCCTTGGGTATGGTCTCCGATGAGTACATCGGGTCCGGAAGTATCCCCCCTCCAAAGAAAAGTTCCTTGAATCGTAGCTCCCGCCGAAGAACCCGATATCACGCCGCCGCGGTCTAAAATATTCCAAAATTCTTGATGGGCGAGGGTGTTGAGGTAGGCGTCGGCAATACGCCACTGGCGTCCTCCCGTAAAAAAAACTCCGGTCGCCTGCCTAAGGACTTCAAGGTTTTTTTCGTCATTGGCTTCCCGAATGGTGGTCAGGTGCATCTGCACAACCCGGTCTTCCCCGATGCGTTCCCGCAGCTCCCTCCCTTGATTGGCATAGAGGTGGGCAGAATCGCCGGACGCATTTGTTACCACCACAAAACGCGCTTTTTCGGGGCCGCCTGCCAGTTCTATAATCTTATCCCATATTTCATTGGTGGACCCGCCTCCGCCTATAATCACCAAAGCTCCTTTTTCGGGGCCGTGTCGGGTTTCAGACGGGTTTATCTTAATGGGATTCTGGGCATAGGCCTTGCTGCATAAAATGAGCAAAAGGACGATGGATAGTTTTTTGTAACTCGTTTTCATGATGTTCTGTTTATGCCGGCAAAGGTATACAAAAACGGGGGAATAACGGATATCTGTTTTGGTTGCTGTGTTCCAATGTCGTTATTGTCCTCCCCAACCGTTACCTTAAAACCAAAGTCAAGTTCCAATGTTTTGAAGCCGGAAGTTATACTCAATCCACATACCGTAATTTCATCTCCTTCCCAAAAATTTATCGAAACATCGCTAAAAGTTGACACCGGATAATCCTTAGGCTGATATTTTATCTCGCCTGTTTTTATAAACTGTCCTGTCGAATCTATCTGGTATATTTCATCTATGCGTTGGGCATTGATTGTAGTTAAAATCTCAGTGTTTGCCCCAAACATAATGGGAGTGGAAGAGGTCGGTATAAGTCTGTAAACGGTAACCTTCATGTCAGCATCTATTGTAAATTGCTTCACATGAAGCCATGGAACAGATTGTAAACCGTCAACCCAGTAACCTCCTGCAACGTTTATCTCCAAAGCGTCAATATATTCTCCGGTATTTGTGGCTGTTACCAACATTTTCTTTAAGTCATCTCCCAAGACTATGTCTACTATGCCCAAATAATAAGAGCCATTGGAAGGGGTAAATTTTCTGTATATTGCGCTAGAGTGAAAAAAATCGTTGGAATTTTTCTCTAACGGAATTGTTAAACCCAAATCTTTCCAAAGATTGACATTCAAACTGTTTCCCCAAATCGAAACAGGGAAATGATAACGACGTTGTGGCTCCAAAATCTGGTCAATTTTTATGCCGTAATAGGGCAAATTTACAGATGGTATTGCCCTGAAAGCTATTGATATATTATCGGTTTGAGCCAATAACTGATTGTATAAAAATACGATAAAAACTAATGTTGCGATTATTCGTTTCAATTTCGACTATTTGTTGTTTTGCAAATCATCTGCTTATTTCTTCTATCTTAAATATCTTTTATATCCCCTTCCAAAACGATGTTTTACAAAATCTTCAACAGTAGAAAATACTATTGGTTGGGAATTTGAAAATCCAACAAACTTCAAAGTTCTATTATCATCATAAAATCCGAAACCTAAAAATAGATGGTTGGGGGCATGAATATAGAAAGGGCTATCAGTGTAATTTAAAGCATATTCTATCAAAGGCGGGTCATTTCTTCTTCCTATTCTAATGGTCGTATCTACTCTTGTAGATTGTAATGTAAATAATAATAGGCTTTCATTGTAATAGTTACGCGCATAATCAACAGTTGTATTTTCGGAACGAATTACAGCCAACGCAGGAATTGTATCTAAAAATAATTTTATTCTATTTCTTTTTACGCTGATTATACATGTAGGCGCTCCTATTATGGATAAATTTTCTATGGCTTTAAGTTCTTCCTGCAAGTCTAAAGCGACCTGTTCTTCAATTTTCAATTTTCTTTCTTCTAACAATTGACTATTGGCTTCCTGCGAAAACACCACAGGACTGACAATAAAGAAACAGAAGAAAAGTAATATAGCTCTCTTTTTCATAGTCGTTAAAATGGTTTGTTTCTACGAATAGCTCTGTAAAATAAACCATGCGCGGAAACCTTTGGCGGCTTGATTTGTTTTCTCATAAATTTCACGTTCATTATTCATTGTAATTTCTTTTACCATAACCGTTACTACGCATGTAGTAGTGTCAAATTGAGCAGTAAGACCTGATATTCTTGGGTTTTTCTTAAAATACTTTATCGCAACCACATTCAATGTTGCCGCATCATCTATATTATTTTCTGTATTCGCCTGTTTATTAGGCTTTTGTGCACAGCTGTTCGCTATGAACGAGAGAATACTTAATATGAAAATTATTTTATTCATACATCTCTATTGTAAAATACTTACCATAATCGGTATATACCTGCCTTAAAATTAAATTATCTGACTGGTCATAAAGCTCGTAGATATAATTGTAAAAACTTGTTCTTGCTGTGTGGTCGTGATCTATAGAATAATCCAAAAATTGCTGTATTATATTTACATTTACTTCCTTGAAATCAGCTTTCAACTTTTTACCGGTAATATTACCATCATGCAACATTTCCTCAATTTGAAATGCAATTTCTACGCTCTTCGAACGACGATTAACTCTGATAAATTCATTGAATAGGCTTATAGAGTCATGACGAGAAAAGGTAAAAAAATGATGTTTTGATTCATAATTAATAAAATAAGCCGTACGGTCGAAACGAACATCTCTTTCTCTGGTCAGTATATATAGCGAGCCTTCGTGTTCGCCCACGAAATCAAAGAGATACTTTATGTAAAGATGCTTATCCTTAAAATTAGTGTATACAAAAAAATCAGCATTATAATGATAACCCCATTTACTATTATATATATTTTCTAAAGGATATATATATGGTTCTCTTTCGGCTTCCTCACGAATAGCAGTACAGATAACATATACAACATAAAGTATTCCAAAAAGAAAATATATGAATATGCCAGCTTTTTTCATTTTATGTTATTTGCTTTTTATTGGCAGTTATTCTATTTTCGGAAACATATCTAAAAAATTTTTAACGACACAAAGGTATGCGAAATTTCAAGTTGCACAATACTTTTGACGCGATGCCCCTCGAATTTCTCCAACGTCCGTCATTTCGGATAGGCAGGGTAAGTGTATTTTACCAAAAGCAGCCACATTTCTGTAACTGCTTCTTGTTTCTTTGTGGGAGTTGAGGGATTTGAACCCCCGACCCTCTGCTTGTAAGGCAGATGCTCTGAACCAACTGAGCTAAACTCCCGTTTGAGACTGCAAAAGTAGTGGAAATTTTAATATCTCCAAAAATATTTGGAAGAAATTTTGGATTGTAGACTCAACAACTGAATGCAACTTTAGGATTCAAATATCGGAAGAAAATTTCTTTAGGTGCGTAAAACATTAGATTTTTTCTTG
>WRBG01000005.1 GCA_009784635.1 Bacteroidales bacterium
GCACTCCGGAAAATGCTGTGGCGCGGCAAGTCAAAAACGTAAGGATGCACACTTTTAAAGGACCTCATCCTTCGGGAAATGTCGGCGTCCAGATTCACCACATCGCCCCCCTGTCCAAAGGAGAAACGGTTTGGACCATAGACCCTCAAGCGGTCATCATCATGGGAAGGCTCTTTGCCACCGGTCTTTTGGATACCCGCAAAACAGTCGCCTTGACCGGTTCCTGCGCTCCCCAGCCCTGTTACATATCCATGCTGCCCGGCTATCCCCTTTATCGCCTCACCCAAATCGGAGTCTTTACCCCCCGCGTACGCTATATCAGCGGAAACTGCCTCAGCGGAGACCATGTGGGCTACAACGGTTCCTTGGGATTTTACCATCAGCAAATCACCCTTTTGCCCGAAGGCAACCACCAAGAATTTTTAGGATGGGCCAAAATACTTCGCTCCAAAACATTCAGCATTAGCCGCTCCTATCTGTCGTGGCTTTGCCCCAAAAAGCAGCGCCCCTTAGATACCAACACCAACGGGGGGGAACGCGCCTTTGTCATGACCGACCTGTACGCCAAAGTGCTGCCCATGGACATCTATCCCGTCCACCTGCTCAAAGCCATCTTGGCCGGAGATATAGACAAAATGGAAGCCTTGGGTATTTACGAAGTGGTGGAAGAGGATTTTGCGCTTTGCGAATTTGTCTGTCCCTCCAAAATCAACATGCAGGAAATTATTTCCAACGGTATTGATTTGATGATTAAAGAAATGTCTTAATAGAACTGTCATTATGAAGCTACTACTCAATATTATACATAAAATAAAGCCTATGTTTGGCAAAGGGGAAACATTTGGCTTTTTACATTCCACCTTTGAGGCCTTTGAATCCTTTTTGTTTGTGCCCAACCGAGTTACCCGCAAGGGCGCTCATGTGCGGGACGCCAACGACCTCAAACGGGTGATGACCGTGGTCATTGTAGCCTTGATTCCCGCCCTCCTTTTTGGGATATGGAATACAGGCTACCAGCATTTTCTTTCTACCGGAAGCAATCCGGGTTTTATCATGATTTGCTGGTATGGCTTTCTCAAAGTGATGCCTTTGGTCATTGTCTCCTATGTAGTGGGGCTGGGCATAGAATTTGCCTCCGCCCAAATCCGCGGCCACGAGGTCAACGAAGGCTATTTAGTAACCGGTATGCTGATTCCCTTGATTATGCCGCCCGATGTTCCGCTTTGGATGCTGGCCCTCTCTGTGGCTTTTGCCGTAATCGTAGGCAAGGAAGTATTTGGAGGAACCGGCATGAACATTTGGAACCCCGCCCTGCTGGCCCGCGCCTTTCTGTTCTTTGCCTACCCCTCCCACATGTCGGGCAGCACCGTATGGGTTGCCGGCATGACCAAAGGGAACGGGGTCGTAGACGGCTTTTCGGGAGCCACCCCTTTGGCAGACGCCGCTGCCGGTTTGGATATTCCTTCTGTCGGCCAACTCGTTATAGGGACTATTCCCGGCTCAATCGGGGAAACTTCTGTCATTGCGATTCTATTGGGCGCGGCCATCCTGCTCTTTACCGGAACGGCCAGCTGGAAGATTATGTTCTCCTGCGTGGCGGGCGCCTTAGCCCTTGGATTTTTGGTGAATGGAGTAGCGGTGAATCCCTATATGGAACTCCCTGCCTGTTACCACCTCCTGTTGGGCGGATTTGCCTTTGGCGCCGTCTTTATGGCTACCGACCCCGTAACCGCCGCCCAAACCGAAACGGGAAAATGGATATACGGATTTTTAATCGGGGCATTAACCGTCTGCATCCGCATCTTTAATCCGGGTTATCCGGAGGGCATGATGTTGGCCATTCTCTTGATGAACACCTTTGCCCCTCTGATAGACCATTATGTGGTACAGGCCTCTATCCGCCGCCGACTCAAACGCCTCAAACATGTTAATCCATAATTTCCATGAACACCAACAGCAACACCTATACTTTTATCTATGCCTCTGTTTTGGTTGTCTTAGTGGCGGCCGTCCTTGCCTTTGTGGCAGGCTCTCTAAAAACCAAGCAGCAAAGCAATATAGATACCGAAAAACGGCTGCATATCTTGCAGTCGGCTCATTTGGCTACAGAGGCTGCCAAAGCCTCCAATAAGAACGACTATGTAGCGTCCCAATTTGAGCAATACATCACCCGGTCATACGTGGTAGATTACCGCGGAGAAATTACGGATGGCAACGCTTTTGACATAGAGATGAAACAGCAATACGAGTTATTGAAACACAAGCTCAAACAGGAATTGAGGCTTCCGGTATTCGAATGTACCTTAGACGACGGAACCCTGCTCTACGTGGTGCCCTGCTACGGACTGGGACTTTGGGGGCCTATTTGGGGATATGTCGCGCTCAAGGACGACTGCAATACCATATACGGAGTCGTTTTTGACCATAAAGGCGAGACCCCCGGCTTGGGGTCCCAAATAGCCACAGAGAAATACGCCCGTCAATTCGTGGGAAAACAGATTTTTGACAAGGACAAATTTGTTTCCGTATCCGTAGTCAAAGGAGGGGCCAGACCCAACGACCTCCATGCCGTAGACGCCATTTCCGGAGGCACCATCACCAGCAACGCCCTGCAAGACCTGCTGTTTATGAGCCTTGAGGCTTACGTTCCATTTTTTGAAATCAAAACAAAGCAATAACCATGTTTAAGAAGATATTTTTAGCGCCTCTGTTCAAGGGAAATCCCATCACCGTATTGACCTTGGGAATCTGTTCGGCATTGGCCGTTACGGTAAAATTGGAACCTGCCATGGTCATGGCTGCATCCGTTACCTTGGTAACCGGCTTTGCCAGTTTGATTATGTCCATCCTGCGGAATACCATCCCCAACCGGATTCGGATTATTGTGCAGTTGGTCGTCATAGCGGCTTTGGTCATCGTGGTAGACCAAGTTTTAAAAGCCTATGCCTACGACGCCAGCAAACAATTATCCATATTTGTGGGGTTAATCATTACCAACTGTCTCATTATGGGAAGAATAGAAGCATACGCACTGGGCAACAAACCGATTCCTTCCCTAATAGACGGTTTGGCCAACGGACTGGGCTTCGGAATAGTGCTGACTGTGGTAGCCTTTGTCCGGGAGTTAATCGGTTCGGGAACCCTCTTTGACATTCCGGTTATTCCCCATTCATGGTATGTTGCCAACGGAGGATTTTATGAAAACAACGGTTTGTTTATTCTGCCGCCCATGGCGCTGATTGTAATTGGCTTGGTTATATGGGTACAGCGCAGCATAAGCAAAGAACTTATCGAAAAACAATAATCAGACCCCAAAATTGCTATGGAAAATATAATCAACATATTCATCAAGTCGATATTTATTGACAACATGATATTCGCCTTCTTTTTGGGCATGTGTTCTTATTTGGCCGTGTCCAAAACCGTAAAAACCGCTACGGGACTGGGGATAGCCATTTTGTTTGTCTTGCTGGTTACGCTGCCCATCAATTATCTGCTAAACAAGTATATCCTATCTGCGGGCGCCTTGGTTTGGCTAAGTCCCCAATATGCATCCGTGGACTTGAGTTTTCTAAGTTTCATCATGTTTATTGCGGTGATTGCCTCCATCACTCAAGTGGTAGAAATGGTGATTGAAAGATTTCTGCCCTCTTTGTATACCGCTCTGGGTATCTTCCTGCCCTTAATCGCCGTACACTGCGCCATCATGGGCGGTTCTCTGTTTATGCAGGAGCGGGGTTATGCTACCATAGGAGAGGCTACCAGCTTTGCGCTCGGCTCGGGCATAGGATGGTTTTTGGCCGTTGTAGCTATTGCCGCCATCAGAGAGAAACTTACGTATTCCCATATTCCCGCCCCCCTGCGCGGTTTGGGCATTTCATTTATCATTACCGGACTCATGGGTCTTGCTTTTATGAGCTTTATGGGTATTTCACTTTAATCTGCACATTATGATTGTTATTATATCAATAGTCGTTTTCTTGTTGCTGACCCTTGCGTTGGTGACTGTTATACTCTATGCCAAGACCAAACTCACTCCGGGGGGAACCGTCCAAATAAATGTCAACGGAGAAAAAGAACTGACGGTCGAGCCCGGCTCATCGGTGCTTACTACCTTGAGCAACCAAAAAATATTTCTTCCCTCTGCCTGCGGCGGAGGAGGCACCTGCGGACTGTGTACCTGTCGCGTCCTATCCGGAGGCGGCCAGATTTTGCCTACCGAAACCGGTTTCTTTACCCGCAAACAACAACAGCAGCAATGGCGATTGGGTTGCCAAGTAAAGGTAAGGGAGGATATGGAGCTTTTTGTCCCCGAAGAAGTGCTGGGCGTAAAGAAATGGGAATGTGAAGTGGTCAGCAACCACAATGTAGCCACTTTTATCAAGGAGTTTGTGGTCAAGCTGCCTCCGGGCGAAACCCTCCACTTTCAATCGGGAGGTTATGTCCAAATTGATGTGCCCACATGTAGGGTAGATTTTTCCAAAGAGGTGGAGGTGGAACCCGAATATCGCCACGATTGGGACTCGATGAAAATTTGGGATTTGCAGATGATAAACTCCGAACCCACCTTCCGCGCCTATTCCATGGCCAACCATCCCGCAGAGGGCAACATTGTGATGCTCAACATCAGGATTGCCACTCCTCCATGGGACAGGGCCAAAGGAGGCTTTATGAAGGTAAATCCGGGAATCTGTTCTTCTTATATTTTTTCCCTCAAGGCGGGGGACAAAGTAACGATTTCGGGGCCTTACGGGGAATTTTTTCTCCGCGACACCCAAAACGAGATGATGTTTATTGGAGGAGGAGCCGGCATGGCGCCCATGCGCTCGCATATCTTCCACCTCTTCCATACCCTTAAAAGCAACCGGAAAGTAACCTTTTGGTACGGCGCCCGATCCAAACGGGAAATATTTTACGAAGACGATTTCCGCGCCATCGAAAAGGAGTTTCCTAACTTCAGCTTCCACATGGCCCTGTCTGAGCCTCTGCCTGCCGACAACTGGACAGGCCCGACCGGCTTTATCCATCAAGTCATCTACAACCAATACCTTAAAAAACACGACTCGCCCGAAGACATTGAATACTACCTCTGCGGCCCTCCCTTGATGACCAACTCCATGACCTCTATGCTCGACAATCTGGGGGTTCCCGCAGAAAACGTATTGTTTGACGATTTTGGGTCTTAAATGACAATAATCATGATACATTTTCTTTCTCGTTCGTTTCTTTTTAGCGCAATAGTGCTTTTACTCTCCACAACTTTTCTTGCTGCGCAAACGCAAAAACCGACTGTTTACATCTTGGCTACGGGCGGCACCATTGCCGGCACCGGAAGTTCTTCTACGGCGGCCCAGTATAAACCCGGAGATATCGGCGTGGAACTGCTGCTCGCTGCGGTGCCCGAATTGTCGGAAATTGCCGAGGTAAAGGGCGAGCAGGTTGTCAATATCAGCAGTCAAGATATGACCACCCAAATTTGGCTGAGCTTGGCTCATCGCATCAATGAAATCCTCTTACAAGAACATGTAGCCGGAGTGGTGATTACCCACGGCACCGATACTCAAGAAGAAACCGCCTATTTTTTGAATCTGACGGTAAAAAGCCACAAACCGGTGGTGCTGACCGGCTCTATGCGCCCCTCCACAGCCCTCAGCGCAGACGGCCCCCGTAACCTCTACAACGCCGTTGCCTGCGTTGTTGCCCCCGAATCCAAGGGGCAGGGCGTCATGCTGCTCATGGACGACCGTATTTTAAGCGCCGACGACGTAAGCAAAACCCATACTTTAAACGTAAGCACCTTTCAGTCGCCCAATTACGGTCCAATCGGTTATATGTATGACGGAAAACCTATTTTTATAAGAAGCTCCCATAAACGGCACAGCCTGCACAGTGAATTTGACGTCTCTACCCTCAACGACCTCCCTCGCGTAGAGATTATTATGGGCTATGCCGGCGCCAATGACCTCTTTATCCGTGCAGCCGTACAGGCAGGCGTGAAAGGGATTGTCTATGCCGGAGTGGGCAATGGAAACGCGCCCGCCGCTGCGCTCGAAGCATTGGCCGCCGCCGCCCAACAAGGCATTGCCGTAGTTCGGTCCTCCCGCCTCCCATCGGGGCCTTCCACCCAAGGCAACGAAGTGGATGACAACCGACTGGGATTTGCCGCTTCTTGGATGCTCAACCCCCAAAAAGCAAGGGTACTGCTCATGCTCGCCCTAACCAAGACCACCGATTACCAAGAGATTCAGCGAATGTTTTGGGAGTATTAGATTTGGGAAGTCCATCCGTATCCTCCCCGACTTGGGGTAGAGGTTGTTGATTCTGCTGCCGATGTTTTTGGCAAAGCCCAAGCGGCTGCCTTGGTATTGAATCAGCAGATAGCCTAAGGGGGCATCCTTAATTACCAATGCTTCCCGCGCCAAGTAGCGCCTTGCAGTCGTTAAGTCAAGCTCCACAGCGGGAAACGCATCGGGACGCATCACTTGAGAAAGCGCCAAATCAGCCTCGGGAATCCAATCTTTGCCCTTGAGGCGGGCAACCGCAACACCCGATTGTACTACACGCAAAAAGATTTCCAACTCAAGCATTTCGGACGCCAAGGCGGAGGGAAGGGCTTTGACAAGTTCATTTTTCGCAAATAGGCTGTAATATTCCTGCACCCAATTTGAGGGCGCAAGTTGCCTGTTAAGCGGCATCGCTTTCTTAGCGCCCGGCGGCTTATGACGGCTTAACGGCTCCTCCCCGTTCTTTTGGAGCAGGGCAAAGAAAAAGCCCTCTCCCTGTACTCGGTGGGGTAAAAAGCGGTAACAGCCCTCCTGCTCTACAATGCCCCAATCGGAATCAATGGGAACGGGACGGACGGACGCGCCTAATCGGCTGCACATCCACGCTACGTTCTCCTCGTTTTCCAAACGATTAAAGGTGCAGCTGCTGTATATCAAATAGCCGCCGGGGCGTAAGGCTTCCCATACATCGGCTACAATCCGGCGCTGGCGTTGGGCGCACAACTGCACAGCCTCCGGCGACCACTCTTGAATAGCTTGAGGTTCTTTGCGAAACATGCCCTCGCCGGAGCAAGGCGCATCCACCAAAATGGCGTCAAAGTAGTGGGACATACGGGCAAAATCTTTGGGGTCGTTGTTGGTTATCGCCACATGGGCGTATCCCCATTTGGCCATATTTTCACACAATACACCCACACGCGACCGAATCACCTCATTGGCCACCAATATTCCATCTTGAGGCAACATTTCTGCCAGCAATCCGGCCTTGCCTCCGGGCGCTGCGCATACATCCAATACCCGTTTTACGCCCTGCTCCCGAAAAAGTGGGGCCAATTGGGCCAAAAACATGGATGAGGCCTCCTGTACATAGTAGGCTCCCGCGTGAAAATGAGGGTCTAAGGTAAAAGACGGACGCTCCGAAAGGTATCTCCCTGTGGGACACCAAGATACCAGTATTGGATATTCCGGTAACACCCTTCCTTTTTGGGGATGTAAGCGGATAGAAACCGGAGGTGCCTCCTCCAAACATGCAAGCAGGGCATCGCATTCGCTTCCCATGGCTTCCCGCCACAGAGCCATACATTCCCGAGGAATTTGCATGTATTATTGGGGAGGGGTTTGTCCATTAAGTCCCGCCGCAAATTGCTCGGTCAACTTGTCCATTCCTTCCTGCAATTTGGAACCCAACATCATTTTCATCATCATATTGAGCTCTGCATGCAACTCGAGTTGCAGGGTTGAGGAATTTTCTCCTTCCCCACCGACATGTATCCAAAAGGTAAACGGAAAAAGGGTCTGCGCTCCGTGTTGCTCAAAACGCAGGGTGGTAAAAGGCGTCCGCTCCACAATCCGAATACCCAATTCGAGGCCTTGGGCCTGCACTGTTAAGGTGTCGGTGTCGGCGCGCACCTTATCGCGATGCTCCTCCGGAAGATTTTTAACAAAATTCGACAAATCCGAAAAAGCGGTAAAAACCCGCTCCGCCGGTTGGTTTATATGGACTTTCCGTCCTTTTACTTCTGTGTTTGACATATAAATGTAACCTAATTGCTTAATTTTATGATTTTCAAATAATAAAGCCCGCTCATGCTGGTAGCTGGTAACAAACGAGCAACAAAAAAGACTTTTGGGTACATTTTTAACGGGCTTTCTTGTAGGCAAAGATAGGGAACTTTTCTGATTATCCCAAACCGCAGCATGTACACGCTCTGTGTATTAGTTATTTATTATATCTAAGTCTCTTTCTCATATCCGAAAAGTCAAGCCTAAGGGCGTGGCTCATTCTTATAAAATACATGTTTACATAGAAAACGTATTATCTTTGCCTCAAAATAAACTTTGATAGCCATGTTGCGAGTACAAGAAATATGTAAGGAAAAAGGCATAACAATGCAGATATTAGCGGAAAAATGTTTAGACATAACTTATCAGGCTTTATACGCTTCTGTTAGCGGAAACCCAACCTTAGAACGCCTCCAGCAAATCGCCACAGCCTTAGACGTCCCCATTACCGACCTATTCGACAAGCCCGCTACCGGTACCATCTCCTGCCCCAACTGTGGCACTGAGATCAAACTAACGGCTGAAAAAGTATAGCGCCATGGAACTTCAAGTATCAACAATAGAAAACAAAATCTATGAGATTAGGGGGCGGAGGGTTATGCTGGACTTTGACTTGGCAGAGGCTTACGGCATAGAGACAAGGGTACTCAAGCAGGCGGTACGTAGGAACATAAAACGATTTGAGGGTGAAGATTTTATGTTTATCGTAACAAGTGAGGAACTTTCAAGGTCACAATTTGTGATCTTGAACAAAGGCCGTGGTGGCAATATAAAGTATCTGCCATTTGCATTCACTGATTTAGGCATTGCAATGCTAAGTAGCGTACTTAATTCTGATGCTGCTATTGAAGTAAATAGGAACATCATGAGGGCTTTTGTGGCTATTAGGGAATATATCCTTTCCCGTGCTTCTGAGTCGGTAGAGATGGCCCAGCTTAGGGAACGGGTGCTTTTGCTTGAGCAAGGTCAAGAAGAAAATACAAGGGCTATAAACGACCTGTCAGAGGATACCGGCAAAGAACTTGACACTATCTATGATGCTATTGGCGCCCTTTCTGCAAAAGCCCCCAAGCTGGATAAAAATAGAATCATGATCGGGTATCAGCGGAGGGATGAGCAAATATAACGTCGCTTAGGTCGAACTGACGTTAAGACATATCAGCATCCCCATTTATCAGGCATTAACCGCCATTGTTTTAACGTGTGTAAATCTTTTTCGTCAATATAATTGCCCGCAACGGCTTCCTCAATCAAAGTATCGTAATTGGTTAAGGTGTGCAGTTCGCAGTTTTTATTTTCAAAGGCCTTCCTCGCCACATCAAAATTGTAGGAGAAAATGGCCACCATGCCCAAGACCGATACTCCGGCTGCCAATATGCAGTCAAAGGCCGACAGGCTGCTGCCTCCGGTAGAAATCAAGTCCTCTACAATCACCACCTTTTTGCCCATGCTTAGGTCGCCTTCAATCTGAGCCTTAGTGCCATGATCCTTTGGTTTGGGACGAATATACACAAAGGGCTTGTCTAAATGCTGGGCTACCAGCGCTCCCCAAGCAATGGCTCCGGTGGCTACTCCGGCAATCATGTCGGCATCGGGAAAATTTCGGTTTACCAAATCAATCAATGTGTTGGTAATTAGCGTTCTCGCACGAGGATAAGAGAGAAGTTTGCGGTTGTCGCAATAAATAGGCGACCTCCATCCCGAAGCCCAAACAAAATGTTGTTCCGGACTCAAGCACACCGCTTTACTATCTAAAAGTTGTCTTGCAATCGTCTTTTCCATATCATCTACAAAAGAATAAATTATATTTGCACAAAGATAGTAAATCTTTAAAAATAATGCATATTCTATTTATATCTGCCGGAGGAGGATTGGTTCAGAACTATTTTGGGGAGTATTTGCTGATTTTTAGAGGGGGAAAATGGGATTTACCCAAAGGAAAACAGGACGATGGAGAAGACCTCTTGCTTACGGCAGTCCGAGAAGTCGGGGAAGAATGCGGTCTGACCAAAATCCGTCCCGGGCGTTTTATTGCCTGTACCCGACACAGCTATTGGCTGCAAGACCGGCTTGTTTTTAAACAGACGCACTGGTACCGCATGCAAGTCAGCGGGCGTCCCCCGCTTCGTCCCCAAACAGAAGAAGGCATCGAGCAATGCTGCTGGTGCAACAAAGAAGAAGCTTTGCTACGACTCAAGGAGTCCTATCCTTCTATCCGTTGGCTGTTCTCCAAAGCCGTCAGCATCAGCGCAAATCCGAAATAAAGATTCCGGGGTGGTTTTTTTCGTTGAACACAAAATGTTCGGGCGGATAGCCCTGTTTTTGGGGATTGCAGGCAGTAATTAGGGCTTCATACCAAGTCCCGTCTTTAAACAGGTATTTAAGGCTGTGGGGCATAAAAGTCCGGCTGTTCACACGCAATAAAATGGTAGTATAGGCGGCGTTTTTAGCGGTCGGCACAAGGCTTAGTTCAATAATTTCCACTCCTTTATCGTTATAATATCCGGGCTTGTCCAATAAACTGTAGTCTTTGGACAGCTTGGCAGAAAAAAGCAGGAAAGGATTGTCGGTCAAATCTACAGACAAGGGGTCGTGGTTCATGATGATGGCCTCGTTTATTTCCGGACTGTACATCCATTTGGTGGCGCCTTGTACATATACCTCTGCTTGGGGATTAAGCATGGCGTAATCATTCCCCTGTATATACATCACTCCGGATAAGGGTCCCAGTACAAAGCCTTGGGTGTCCGCTCCTGAAAAGCTAAATTTCAGTTCCCAAGCCACCGGTTCCCGCATTTTGGCGCCAAGGCGCTCCATGACTTGAGAAGCATTGGGCTGCTGCGCGGCAGCCATCCCTGCCGCGCACACAAAGCCAAATATATATAATGCACGTTTCATTTTTCTCCAAAAGCGGCCAAAATCCGGTCTAAGGAGTGAAAATCGCTAATCAACACTTGACGGGCCTTACTGCCTTCTGCCGGTCCCACGATGCCTGCCGCCTCCAACTGGTCCATAATCCGGCCCGCACGGTTGTAACCCAAATTCATCCTCCTCTGAATCAAAGATGTGGACCCCTGTTGGTATTGTACCACCAATTTGGCAGCCTCTTCAAACAAAGCATCCTTCTTCTTTAAATCCACCTCAATCATGCCATTGTCCTCCTCTGCCGTATACTCAGGCAAAAAGTGTGCCACATCATATCCCTTTTGCCGGCTGATAAAATCGGCGATTCGTTCCACTTCGGGTGTGTCTATTAGGGCGCATTGCACCCGAGTGAGTTCGTTGCCCATGTAGAGCAACATATCGCCGCGACCGATTAATTGCTCGGCACCCGTAGTGTCCAAGATGATTTTTGAATTGACGCTTGACGTTACCCTAAAAGCAATACGCGCCGGAAAGTTAGACTTGATTAGGCCTGTAATAATCTTTGCATCGGGACGTTGGGTGGCAATCACCAAATGGATGCCCACAGCTCGGGCTAACTGGGCCAAACGGGCAATAGGTTCTTCGACCTCCCGTCCCGCCGTCATCAACAAATCGGCAAATTCGTCTATAATCACCACAATAAAGGGTAAAAACCTGTGCCCTTTGTGGGGATTCAACTTGCGGGAAAGGAATTTATCGTTGTACTCTCTGAGGTTACGCACTTGAGCCATCTTGAGCAGATCATACCGCGCGTCCATTTCTATACAAAGCGAGCGCAGGGTATGTACGACTTTTTGGGTATCTGTGATAATAGGCTCCTCGCTGTCGGGTAATTGTGCCAAAAAATGCTTCTCCAATTTGGAATACAGCGACAATTCTACCTTTTTGGGGTCTACCAGCACCAATTTTAGGGCCGAAGGGTGCATGCGGTATAGGAGCGAAGCAATAATCGCATTGAGTCCCACCGATTTTCCCTGCCCTGTAGCTCCGGCCACCAACAAGTGGGGCATTTTGGCCAAATCAAAGGCCATGACCTCATTGGAGATGCTTTTTCCGATTACAATCGGCAAATCGAATTTGGCGTCTTTAAATTGGGGGGAATCGAGTACCGCCCGCATAGGCACCACGCCGGGGCGGTCGTTGGCCACTTCTATACCTACTGCATTGGTCCCGGGAATAGGGGCTATGATGCGCACGCCTCTGGCCGCCAATCCAAGGGCTATATCTACCTCAAGGCTTTTAATTTGGGCAATACGCACGCCGGGGGCGGGATAAATCTCATACATGGTAACCGTAGGTCCGGGACGGGCGTATATTTTTTCTATACTGATTTTATAGTGACTCAGCGTCTGTACAATACGCTTATTGTTTTTTTCCAATTCTTCGCGGGGAACCTCAAAAATTTTATCCTTGTAATCTTCCAGCAGGGAAAGGGGAGGCAATTGATAGTCAGGCAAGTCTAATTTGGGGTCGTATACCGTATCAAGGCTTCCCAAGTCGGACTCCTCCTCCTCAGCCGAAAGATTCGGGTTTTCCTCGACTTCAAAAACCGGCTCATCGTCAAGGGGCGGAACCACCTCTTGAACAACCGGAGCAATGATTTCCATCTTTACCGCCTCGGGCAGGTCTTGTTCTTCCGCCTCTTCGACAATCATGTCCGGCTCCACAGGCGGGACAGGCTTTGAATCGGGATGCATTCCCCGCCACAACCAAGAAGAAATGACCGGAAAAATACATAACAACCAAACGAAAAACAAAATGAATAACAGCAAACCCGCGCCCACAACGCCCAGCATATCTATTAGGTAGCGATGCACAAAATAACCGTAGGACCCGCCCGCCCCCGTCCCGCACCAGTCGTTCAAGGGAGTGAAACCAAAAATAAAACTGCAAACTACAGAAATAATGATACAGCCGAATACCGACAGCAGGAAGACCCTAACTAAAGATATACGTTTTAATTTCAGACAAAAAAAGGATAGGGCCAGAAAAAAGAAAGGAACGATAAAAGCCCCAAGTCCAAACAATTTGCCTACCAAAAAACGAGACCACAAAAAGCCTAACTTGCCCCCGCCGTTTTCTACATGCTCCATAGACACAAAGGGCCTAAATATATCGGGATGCCACAACAGGCTTTGGTCTTGAGCCCATGTAAACAAAAAAGAAACCAAAGCTACCAAGGTGTATACCCCGAACAAGCCAAAAAACAGGCCGCCCATGATTCTCCAAGCCTCCATACCTTTGGGAGGAGGAAGGTCTTCGGCGTTTAGCTTCTTTTTCTTCTTCATGCGACAACCCTTTATTCTAATCTGCAATTCGCTCTATTTGAGCGCCCAGTGCATTTAATCGCTTGTCTATATTTTGATAACCTCTGTCAATCTGCTCTATATTGTCTATGAAACTTTCTCCTTTGGCGCTGAGGGCGGCAATCAGCAGGGCAATGCCCGCCCTGATATCGGGAGAAACCATACGGGTACCACGCAATTGAAAAGCTCTATCCAAGCCGATTACCGTAGCGCGGTGGGGGTCGCAAAGAATGATTTGCGCGCCCATATCAATCAGTTTATCCACAAAAAACAACCGACTCTCGAACATTTTTTGGTGTATCAGCACCGACCCCTTGGCCTGTGTGGCTACCACCAAAAACACGCTCAATAAGTCGGGGGTTAGGCCGGGCCAAGGGGCATCGGCAATGGTCATGATAGAACCGTCCATAAAAGATTCTATCTCGTAATGCTCGTGGGCGGGAATATACAGGTCGTTATCCTTGCATACGCAATTGATGCCCAAACGGCGGAACTGGGTAGGGATAATGCCCAAAGAGTCAAAGTTTACGTCTTTAATCGTCAATTCACTGCCGGTCATGGCGGCCAAGCCGATAAAACTGCCTATCTCTATCATATCGGGCAAAATACGATGCTCCGTACCGCGTAGAGAGTTTACGCCCTCTATGGTCAGCAAATTAGAGCCTATGCCCTGTATTTTGGCGCCCATGCGCACCAACATGGAGCAAAGCTGCTGGAGGTAAGGTTCGCAGGCAGCGTTGTAAATCGTAGTAACCCCCTTGGCCAATACCGCGGCCATAATTATATTGGCGGTCCCGGTTACGGAGGCTTCGTCTAACAATATATAGGTTCCATGGAGGCATTTAGCCTCTATCTTAAAACAATCTAAGGATGGCTCGTGGCTCAGACAGGCTCCTAATTTCTCCAAACCAATAAAGTGGGTATCCAAACGACGCCGACCGATTTTATCTCCGCCGGGACGGGGCATGTAGGCCAAGCCAAAGCGCGCCAAGAGCGGGCCTGCAAGCATCACCGACCCCCTAAGGGCGGCGGCTTTTTTCATAAAATCAGCAGTATGCAAATAATCCATGCGGACTTGTTTGGCGCAGAAAGTGTAGGAACCGCCTCCCAAGGCCTCTATCTCTACTCCCAAATCGCCCAAAAGCTCTATCAATTTATTAACATCCAAGATATTGGGAACATTATGGATGGTCATTCTTTTATCAGTCAGCAAGACTGCGTTTAAAATCTGTAACACTTCGTTTTTTGCTCCTTGAGGCAGAATAGAACCCGATAATCGGGCCGAGCCTCGAACCTTGAATGCAGACATGGTTTAAAATCTTTGTGGTTTTTTCTTCCGTTTTTTATTGCGATAGTTTTTGCCCATATCGCTGCGCGGTTGTCCGTTTTTGGACTGGAAATAAGCCTGACGCACCAACTCGCCCTGCACCTCGTCCATTTTAAATCCTTCGGGAACGGCAAGTTGTCCCTTGCTCAACATGGCTATATCGTTGAATATGGTTTGGTCGGCCACACTGTCTTTGTTCCAAATCAAGTATTGCTTACGCATATAGTAGGCCAAGGCCATGACCATCTCATCCCGCTCCGTTCCGGAGGGTTTCTTGGCCAAAGCTTCTGCCATATTTTGGATGTTTCGTCCGTAATAATTTAGTTTGAGTGGTTTGTCTTCTAATTCTATCCGATTGGGCGCAGTCCTAAAGGATTCGGAGGTGGGAGGAGGATAGGGAGCATCAATGTCAAGGTCAAAATCCGAGATGACAAATACGTGGTCCCAAAGCTTATGCTTAAAATCATTCATCTCTCTTAAATGCGGGTTGAGGGTGCCCATGGCGTTCACCACCGCCCTCACCTGTTCGCTTCTTTTCTCTTTGTCCGGTATTGATTTTACCTGTTTCAGCAACTTTTGCACATACCTGCCGTATTCGGGCATGATTAACTTTTCTCTTTGGGTATTGTAATCCATTATAATGGGTTTGTAATTTGACGACAAAGGTAGCAAAAATTTCAAATCCGTTCGAGCAGTTTGAGTTCCATCCAGCCCTGACGTCTGTCGGCCAATTCAATACGCCCCCAGCCGCTTACCTCGTCCAAAATCCGCAATTTGGTGCCTTCGTGAATGATAAACAGGTCTTTACCCTGTTGGTCGGGAGCGCTCTTGACAGAGGCTACCGGAGCAAACACAACCGCATAATCTTTATGCAGCAGGTTCACTTTTTGGCTCCATCCAAAAGAAAAAGCGCTTATGCACAAAATAAACACAAACAAGGCCCCGTAAAAAGCCCTGCGCCGGAGGCCCCGACTCCGCCCAAAGAAAAAAACCAGCAACAAAGCGGCCGAACCGGTCAAGAATAACAAAGCGCTCCAAGCCCATTGGTCGGGCGAATATTCATCCCTCACCCCCCTAAGCCATGTGTGGAGGAAAAATTCGGGGGGAGATTCGATTTTATCCAAGCAAAAACGATTGACCAACTCCAAGTTATACAGAATGTCGGGATTTTTAGGCTCCAGCAATCTGGCCCGTTCAAGCCAAAGCACCGCTTGGGCATATTGCCCCAACTTAAAGGCACAGTTGCCTATATTGTAGTAAAGGGCAGCCGATTCAAAACCTTGATTGTATATGGATGTATAAGCGTCTAAGGCCTCTTGATAACGGGCTTGGGCATAGGCCTCTCCCGCCTCCGACCATGCCACGTCGGCAGGCTGGGCTTTTAGCCAGCCAAATACGGCCAACAGGCAAAAAATCAAACTAATATATCTTTTCATATTATTTGTTCCAAATTACTGATTGATAGCAGGGCCCTTTTGTATATTTTATCCATTTCTCCGACTCCGGACGCGGGAGCATAACGGGCAAACTCGCAGGATTCTATTAGGTCTAAAAATTCCTGTACCGATTCTTGAGGCGCCTTTCGTTCTTCCAACAAAACGCAGACAGGCCCTTTGGCGTGGTCTGCGGGCGGCAATCCCAACTTGTCTCCCACATAGCCCCATAAGGCCCGATGTACTTCTTGATAAAAACCGGTATGATGCTCCTGTTTGAGCAATGCGCCGGCAGTTTTTAACCTCATTTTAGCTTGTTTATTAGCCTTTCGACTCTTTACCAACACCAAATCCTTATTGCGAACCCGTCGCCTCAACAACAGTTGGTAGGCGCCTGTAAATCCCAACGCTATTGCGCCTGCCAAAGTCCAAAACCAAACCGACCCCATAAACAGGCGTCCTACCGGCGTCAATACCGGCATAGCCGTGCGGATATAGCGTATGTCTTGACCTAAAGTCCTCACCGCCACTTGGCTTATACCGGGGTCGAAACCAACGGAAGGCGAACTTCCCAAGCCCCTGCCCACCCTAAGCGTGAGCGGTTGGGACCTAAGGGTTACGTAACTTCTTTGGGTTATGTCCCAATAGGAAAATTCCACAGGGTCAAGGGTAAAAGTTCCGGCGCTGCGGGGAATCACCGGATATTCAAACTGTTTGGTTCCGGAAATGGTATTACCCCTGCTCCTCGAATTATCGGTAGTCCGGGTATCGTAAACCTCAAAATTTATCGGAAAGTTTAGTTTGGGGGCCTCAATCATGTTTATGTTGCCCTCTCCGGATATCCGCACCATGATGGATACGGCGTCGTGGGCATTCAAGGAATCCCTGTCGGCGGCTACAGATAAGGAATAAGAGCCTACCGCTCCGGTAAAGGAGGCCGGGGCTCCGTCCGGAAGTGGCCGTACATGTACCGTTTGTGCAGGGGCGCTTATGCGTCTGCGCACCGATTGAAAATCATCAAAGAACATGTCAAACAGACTTCGCCCTTGATTTCCGCCCCGAACCCGAACCACGCATACCAGCTCGGCAGGCTCTATGTTAAGGGCGCCAATCTGCTGAGGCAACAACACATATCTACGCAATAACGCCACTTGATAGATTCTCCCTCCTACATTTTCCTCTGTAAAACCGATGTCGGTGGGCGCTTCTGTTTCTTGACTCCAAAATCCGTTAAAGGTGGGGAAGCGCACATCGTTGATCGCCTCGATGGATACCCTTGAGTAAAGTTTTAAGGTGGCAGTAATCGGTTCTCCCTTTACCACATTTGTCTTACTCAATTCCAAACGCAAAAAAAGGTCCTGTTCCGAAAGTCCTTCGGAAGCGCGCGCCCCCTCGTTTCGGTTGTTTCCTTGAGGCGGAGCGTCTCCTCTAATCGCCTCGATGATTACGGGCTCGCTCTGCACCGTCCTCCCGTCCACCACTACCGAACCGCTGCCAATCGTAATTTTTCCCTCCTGCCTTACCTCTACCACATAAGTGAATCCGGTAGATACAGACGAGGTGCGCTGCCCGTTTATAATACTCATCCCCTGTGAAGTAGAAGGTGTTGGGCCTGCCAGCACGACAAATCCTTCTAAAGAGGGCGGCGTAAAATTCGAGGCTGTGGCGTTTACGGTGAAGACCAAGCGGAAAGGCGTTCCTACCGTTACCACCCGCGGCACCTCTACCGTCATAACGGTTTGCGCCCCAAGGCCCCAAGCCGTTAAAAAGAAGATTGCAAAAACAATGATTTTTCTCATATCCTGTTGTGTGTTACCAGTTCCTGCCCGAACGCTGTTGCTGCTGGGCCTTGGCTTTTTCTATACTTATTCTTTCTTGAGTTTCCCGCTCTTTTTGCTGCATGGCCTCTAACATTTGCAGGGCAGATTGAGGGGTAATTTTGGGAGGGGCTTCCTGCTCTTTCTCATCTTGATTTTGATTCTGATTGTCTTGATTTTGGTCCTGTTCTTGGTCATCCTGCTCCTGTTCATCCTGCTCCTGATTTTGCTCCTGTTCCTCCTGTTCTTTGAGCATCTTTTGGGCATAGGCTAAGTTGGATTTGGTTTCCATATCGCGGGGGCGCAATCGCAGAGATTCTTTGTAGGAATCAATGCTTTCTGCGTATTTCTTTTGCATCAACTGCGCATTGCCCAAGTTGTGAAAAGCGTCTGCCCGTTGCTCGGGATGAACAAGCGAATCCATCCTTGCCTTGAGTCCGTCCTCGGCCTGCTCATACCGGTCCTGTTTATACTTGGCGTTGTTCAGATTATAATGCGCTGTAACAGAGGTAGAATCTTTTTCCAAGGCCCGGCGATACTCCAATTCTGCCGTTGCATACCTTTCTCTGCTGAAAGCTTGATTGCCCCTTCTTACCTCAGTCCTGTCCGACTGGGCCGTAAGCATACCGGGCGATAGCACCAAAGCCGTAATGATTAAAAAATACCTCATTGCTTTATTCCTCCATATTTTTTGCGACTAAAACATCTAAACTCCTTATCCGGCGACCTTTTCGGTTGTTCACCAAAAATTCGAGCAAGAAGAAAAAGAGGGCAATGCCAAAAAAGTACATGTACTGTTCGTCAAAATCCTCAAATACCTCAGACCTAAAAGTTTGCTTATCCAATTCCCGGATTCCGTCAATAATGGCTTCCAAGCCAAAGTCATTATTTCCAGCCCGCACATAAGAGCCATTGCCTATGCGGGCAATCTCGACCAAAGTCGCCTCGTCCAATCTGGTTATCACTATGTCTCCCTTTTCATCCCTCAACAGGTTTCCGTCCGGCATGGGAATGGGTTTACCGTCTTCCGAACCGATTCCGATGCAAAAAATTCTTACTCCGGATTCCTTGGCCATCCGCGCGGCTTCGAGGGCATCGTCCTCGTGGTCTTCTCCATCTGTAATCAATATCAAAGCCCTGCTGTTATCGCCAATCGCGCTAAAACTGCGCAGTCCGGTCATAATGGCCTCTCCTATATTGGTGCCCTGTTTGGCCACGGAGCCGGTGGAAATCGAACTTAAAAAAATCTTAGCCGACACGTAATCAGTAGTAATGGGCAGCTGCACAAAGGCGTCTCCGGCAAAAACAATCAGTCCGATTCTGTCCTGTTGCAACCGGTCAACCAAACGGGAAATGGCCATTTTAGCCCGCTCCAAGCGGTTGGGGCTATAATCTTGAGCCAGCATGGAATTAGACACGTCCAAGGCAATCATAATCTCGATTCCTCTTTTTTCTACCTCCCTTATCCTAACGCCTATTTGGGGACGGGACAAGCCTATGGCAAAGAAAAACAAGGCAATCGAATAAAGAATCAACTTTACCCAGCCCCGTCGGGTAGACAGGCGAGGGCTTAAGCGGGCAACCAAGCTTGGGTCGCCAAATCGCTTTAAAGCCTTTCGTTTGCGGTATTGCATCAACCCTTGAAACAAAAACAGCAGGGGGATAAGGGCTATGATCAGTAAATATTCTGCTTGTGCTAAATGTACCATCTTTATTGATTAAGGAAGCGTTCGTAAAACCAACAGTCTGAATAACAATTCCAAGGCAACGGCCAAGAGGCAAATCAAGGCAAACTGCATAAACAGTTCTTTGTATATGGGAAAGGAATCCACCAAGGTTTTGGTTTTTTCCATCTTATTGATTTCTCCGTATATTTCCATCAGTTTGGTATTGTCGGTGGCTCTAAAATAAGCCCCGTTGGTAATTTGGGAAATCTGCCTAAGCAAATCCTCGTCTATTTCCACCGGCACTTGTTGCAGGACTACTCCATACGGAGTGGGCATCGGAAAAGGCGCCATGCCTATGGCGCCCACCCCAATGGTGTAGACCCTAACGCCAAAGGTTCTGGCAATCTCCGCCGCCGTCAAGGGGGCAATTTCTCCTCGGTTGTTGACCCCGTCTGTAAGCAGGATTACTACCTTGCTTTTGGCGTCGCTGTCTTTAAGCCGGGCCACAGCGGTGGCCAAGCCGTTGCCTATGGCCGTACCGTCTTCTATGATTCCGGTTTGGACGTCCTTTATCATGTTGATGAGCGTAGCGCGGTCGGTGGTTAGGGGGCATTGGGTATAGCTTTCTCCCGCAAAAACCACAATGCCCATCCGGTCAGAGGGACGTCCTGCAATGAATTGTATGGCAATATCTTTGGAGGCGCCTATCCGGTCGGGCGTAAAGTCTCTGGCCAACATACTGGTAGATACGTCCAACACAATAATAATATCAATGCCTTCCGTATCTGTCCGCTCAAAGGCAGAGGAAGAACGGGGACGAGCCATGGCCACAATCAAGGCCGTAATGGCGATACACCGCAACACAAAAGGAATATGGCGAAACCATGTTCTCCACTTTCCTCCGGCGCGGCGCAGGGGCATGATGCCCGGCAAGCGCAACGAAGCTGCATCTCCCTTGACGGCCCGCCACAGGTAAAGGGCCAACATGGGAATGAGCAACAATACCAAATATAATACTTTAGGATATTCAAAAAACATTAGGCTTCCTCCTCTTTTGGTTCGGGTGATTCATTTTCTACCAGCATGGTGGCCTGCACAAAATGCACTACTGCCGGAATGGTCTGTTCGTTCTCTACGGCCTCGGCTTGATATTTGGCAAATTTGACCAAATCGGCAGTCTGAAGCATGACGCTCAGTTCTTCCAGCAAGGCTTTATCTATCTGCTCTTTTTTCAAGGCGTCCAACAGTTCCGCGCTGGTTTGCTCCATAGCCTGTATGCCCCAGCGCGCCGCCGCATACGTACGCAGCACGTCGGTTACGGCGGTATAAAACAACTTCACTTTGCCGCTCTGCCAGAGCTTTTGGGCTTTAATTTCTTCTAATTGTCTAAATGCAACTAAATAAGCCGGTTCTTGGGGTTTGGGCTTTCCAAACAAAGGCCGGTTTTCCTTGCGGTAGCGTATCCAGCGATAAAGGACGTAGGCCGCTGCCAACAACAGAAGGATAAGTCCGACCCATGGAAATATTTCTTTAGCCGTCAGCGGATAGGTCATCTGTCCCTTGATGTCGAAAGGGCGGTAGGTGGTGGTATCGATGGGGATGGTAGTAACTTCCAACGGGGGGCCGGCAAACCAAAGCGTATCTACAACTCCCGAAGGCTGGAGTAAATACAGGGGCATAGGCGGCAATCGGTAGGAACCGCTGTCGAAAGAAGTGATTCTGAGTTCCCCCCGCAACAGCCACTCCCTACTCCTCCGGTTTCTAACAGTATCTATTTTGGCCTCCAACAGTTCCACGCCTCGGGTCAATTCCTTGGGCAACTCTATGGCAAAATCCATGGCGCTGCCTTCGGGGGCCCTGACCGACATCCGCCACAGGGCGTGGTCTCCAATCAATAAGGTATCCCTGTCCTTTATCAGTTCGGATTCCAACAACCGGCTTGAGTCGGGAATGGCTACAAGCGTTTGGGCCGACACTCCGATATGGAAACTGCAAAAAGATAAAAACAATAGGGTTAAAAAAGCTGTTCGTTTCATATTAAGCCCTTCTTTTAAATAAACGGATTAATTCCTGTACATAATCTTGGTCGGTACCTATGCTTATGTTATCCACGCGATACATCATCAGCAACTGTTTGATGGACGCCTCGACTTCGCGGTTCCAACCTTCATAATGGCGGCGCAACCGTTTAGAAGAGGTGTCTATCCATGTTTCGTCTCCGGTTTCGGCATCGGCTACCCTAAGCAGGCCAATTTTTGGAAGCTGCTGTTCACGAGGGTCATATACCCTTATCACTGCCAAATCGTGTTTGTTGGCGGCAATCTTTAACGCCTCCTCAAAACGCGGTTTTCGCTCCTCATTCACATCCATCAAGTCGGAGAGAAGAAAAACGGTACTTCTCCGTTTGAGTGCGTTGGTCAAAAAGCGCAAAGCTTCCCCAATATCGGTCTTTTTACTCTTTGGCTCAAATTCAAGCAATTCACGAATAATCCGCAGCAAATGAGAGCGCCCCTTCTTGGGCGGGATAAAAAGTTCGACTTTGTCGCTAAAAAACAGGGCGCCTACCTTGTCGTTGTTGATGGAGGCGGAGAAGGAAAGCACCGCCCCGATTTCGGCCACCAATTCCTTTTTAAACTTGCGGGTGGTTCCAAACAGACGAGAGCCGCTCACGTCTACCATCAGCATCACCGTCAATTCCCGCTCCTCCTCAAATACCTTTATAAAGGGAGCGTTGAGCCGAGCCGTTACGTTCCAGTCCATGGAGCGGACGTCGTCGCCGTACTGGTATTCGCGCACCTCGCTAAATGCCATACCTCTACCCTTAAAGGCAGAGTGGTATTCTCCGGCAAAAATCTGGTGAGACAGGCCCCGTGTCTTGATTTCTATTTTGCGGACGTTTTTTAATAACTCATTCGACATCTACGAAAAGCATTAGGCGTTAAGGGACTTCTACGGCATTAATAATCTCGGTGACAATTTCTTCGGAGGTGATATTCTCGGCCTCGGCCTCGTAGGTCAGTCCAATCCTGTGGCGCAACACCTCGTAACATACGGCGCGAACGTCCTCGGGAATCACATAACCGCGGCGTTTGACAAAAGCGTAGGCTTTAGAGGCCATGGCCAAGGAGATGCTGGCTCTGGGAGAAGCCCCGTAATTAATTAGGTCGACTAACTTATTGAGTTTGTAATCTTTGGGAGTACGTGTAGCAAAAACAATATCTACAATGTAACGCTCAATTTTCTCATCCATATAGACTTCGCGCACCACCTCGCGCGCCCGCACAACGTCCTCCGGTTTGAGTACACAAGTTGCGGTGGGGAAAACCCCCGAATTATTCATACGGATAATCAATTTCTCCTCCTCCTTTTTAGGATAAGTTACTACTACTTTGAGCATAAATCTGTCAACTTGAGCTTCGGGGAGCGGATAAGTGCCTTCCTGCTCAATGGGATTTTGTGTGGCCAATACTAAGAACGGCTCGGGAAGTTTGTAGCTGACAGGGCCAATAGTTACCTGACGTTCCTGCATGGCTTCCAAAAGGGCGCTCTGTACTTTGGCCGGAGAGCGGTTGATTTCGTCCGCCAAAATAAAGTTGGCAAAAATCGGCCCTTTCTTTACTTGAAATTCCTCTGCCTTTTGGCTGTAAATCAACGTACCGATTAGGTCGGCGGGCAGGAGGTCGGGGGTAAATTGAATCCGGCTGAATTTTGCATCCACCACGCTGGCCAGCGTATTGATAGCTAAAGTTTTGGCTAATCCCGGCACCCCTTCGAGCAGGATGTGTCCATTGGCTAAAAGTCCGATGAGTAAATTTTCCACTAACTGTTTTTGCCCCACAATCACCTTATTCATTTCCATGGTGATAATGTCAACAAAAGCGCTCTCTAAGCGGATGCGTTCGTTCAACTCTTTGATGTTTACGGTTTCCATATTGAATGTTTTTTGTATTTCTGTCTTTGGTTTAAGAATAACCCGCAAATTTAATACATTTTTTTGTGCGCTATTCCATTCGGAGGTACATACAAATTAAGTGCCATTCTTTTTTGCGCAAAAAAAGCGACCCAGTTGGGACGACTCTCAGGTGATGAGGCCCGGCAAGCGACAAGCTCCGAGTACTGAAACAATAATGAAATGTTAAAGTAACAGAATCTTAGTAATTACGTTACTTTAACGTAACATCGGAGCAATACCTTTGTCGCATGATTTTTTAATTTTATATGACAAAGTATTTAATGACATGTATTATGTCGATTTGTATTGCACTGAGTGCAGTAGCACAAACCGGAGAAATCCGGGGAACAATCATTGATAAATCAACCGGCGAACCAATAGTTGGAGCCGCTGTAGGCGTTGTATCATTAACAATCGGAGCCGCGGCTGATGTTGGGGGGAATTACATCGTAAGAGGAGTGCCGCCGGGTACTTACACCTTACGAATTTCTTTTTTATCATACAAAACGGTCGAACTTACCGACATTGCCGTGGAAGCAGGTCAGAGTACGGAGGCAAATGTGGCGATGGAAGAAGCAACCACGGAACTCGGAGAAGTAGTTGTTACAGCCAGACGCAGAATGAATACGGAAGTAGCCATGATTTCGGCTCAGAGAATTGCCAATTTGGTAGTAAGCGGCGTATCGTCGCAACAAATTACAAGAACTCAAGACCGAGATGCAGCGGAAGTGATGAGACGTATTCCGGGCATTACGATTATTGAAAATCGTTTTATCATCGCACGAGGATTGTCGCAACGCTACAATAACGTATGGGTCAATAATACGGCTATTCCGAGTTCGGAAGCCGATTCACGCGCATTTTCGTATGATATGATACCAAGCGGACAAATCGAAAATTTGATAATTGCAAAATCACCTGCACCCGAACTTCCTGCGGATTTTACGGGCGCTTTCGTGAAAGTTACGACAAAAAGCGTGCCCGAAGAAAATTCTACGCAAATCAGCTACGGAATCAATATGAACACGGAAACGCATTTTCGAGATTTCAACTACGCCAAAGGAAGTCCGACCGACTTTTTAGGTTTTGATAACGGATTTCGTGGAATGAGAAGCGTCGTCCCAAGTCAACGTTTCGACAATAGAGACCGGGATTTGGTAAACGAAGTTACGAGCCACGGCTTTAATAACAATTGGGCGATACGCACACGTACACCCATTTGCGACCACCGGTTTTCAGCTATGTTCAATCGTTTTGCCCGATTGCAGAATGGACGTCAGTTGGGCGTGGTAGCAGCGCTAAATTACAGCTACAGTTATCACAACATTCAAAACATGACCAACGCACGTTTTGGTATTTACAATAAAAGGGACGATGAACCCACATACGACCGGGATTTTCAAGACGACGTTTACACCACCACCGCTAAAGTGGGCGGAATGTTGAATTTGACTTGGAAACTTTCGAATAGCAACCGTTTGGAATTTCGCAACATCTTCAATCAGCAAGGACGCGACCGATATACGTTCAGAGATGGCTGGCACCATCAAAGCAGCTCGCGTGAACTGCAAGAAGAGGAATACCTCTACAGCAGTCGCAGCACATACGCCGGACAGCTTAGCGGAGTGCATTCTCTTCCGAAAATCGGCGATTTAGATTGGATTGCAGGTTATTCGTATGCCAACAGAAATCAACCCGACCGCAGAGAAATCAACCGAGAAAAAAGATGGGGTTTTTATGAATGGGAAAGCACTGAACGTCAGTTTACTCATTTGAACGAACATGCTTACTCGACAGGATTAAATTTCAGCCGCCCACTCATTTGGGGAATACTCAAACCTACACTGAAAGCCGGTACATACGCCGAATATCGCTCGCGTGATTATCGCACACGCTATTTCGCTTATAGCGACGGCAATCGCCTTAGCTTGCCATCCGATTTTTGGTCTTGGAATATTTCGGAAATGATGCGTCCCGAATGGCTCTCGGCAGATAAATTCTATATAGGCGATGCTACCGACAATACAAATAATTATAAGGGAGCCAATATGTTGGCAAGCGGATATGCGGCGCTGAACGTTCCTTACGGAAAATTCAACATTTATGCAGGTGTGCGTTATGAATACAATCTGATGCAACTTACCAAATTTACCCATATAAGCACAGATGATTCAAAAATACTTGATTTCGATCAATCCGGTTTTTTCCCTTCAGTAAACGCCACTTACAACATCAACCAAACAAACCTGTTGAGGTTTGCCTATGGAAAAACAATCAATCGTCCGGAATTTCGCGAGGTGTCGCCATCGAGCTATTATGATTTTGAATTGTTCAGTTACGTGCGTGGAAATGAAAATTTAAAACACGCCTACATTCAGAATTTCGACTTGCGTTATGAAATATATCCATCGGCTAACGAAATGCTTTCTTTCGCTTTATTTTACAAAAAATTCACCAATCCTATCGAATGGACATTTAGAGACAATGGCGGAAAATACATCTATATCTTTGAAAATGCCGACCGTGCTGATAACTACGGCGTGGAAGTGGATGTGAGAAAAAATCTGGATTTCATCGGATTCCCTAATTTTTCACTTGCATTCAACGGAGCGTTGATTCAAAGCCAAGTGAAGTTCAGTGCAGAAAGTTTGGACCATGACCGTCCAATGCACGGGCAATCGCCCTACGTTGTAAACACAGGACTGTTTTACCAACGAAACAGACTGAGTGCCGCCATAATGTA